>NZ_JAIUKB010000011.1:113019-148221 GCF_020176785.1 Saccharopolyspora sp. 6V
CCCCCCCCCGCCCCGGCCCCCCGCCCCCCCCGGCGGGGGGGGGCCGGGGGGGGGGCGGGCGCCCCCCGCCCCCCCCGGGGCGGTGCGGCTGGTCCCGGGGATCCCGTGGACCGGCGGCATCGACCGCGCCGCCTGGCGCCGGGCGTGGCGCGCCGCCGCGGACCGCGAACCGGACGAGACCCGCCGGGTCGCCGGCGCCGACCAGTACCGGGACGCGGTGGTGGAGCACCTGCTGCGCCACCGCGGCATGACCACCGGCGGCCCGCACCTGGGCACCGTGATCGCCACCGGCGGCACCACCGCGGCCCTCGCGGAGCTGGCCGCGACCGCGCTCGGCCGCGGTGCCACCGTCGCCGTGGAGGAACCCGGCTACCAGCGCGCCGTGCAGACCCTGCTCGCCGCCGGGGCCCACGTGGTCCCCGCCCCGGTGGACCACGGCGGGATCGTGGTGGAGGCGATCCCGCGCGGTGTGCGCGCCGTCTACTGCTCCCCGGCGCACCAGTACCCGATCGGCGGCAGGCTGCCCGCGGAACGCCGCGTCGCGCTGGTGGAACGCGCGCGTGCGGAGGACTGGCTGATCGTGGAGGACGACTACGACGGGGAGCTGCGCTACGACGTGGCGCCGCTGCCCGTGCTGGCCGCGATGGCGCCGGACGTGGTGGTGCACCTGGGCACCACCAGCAAGATCCTCACCCCGACGCTCGGCGTCGGCTGGATGCTCGGTCCGGACCGGCTGGTCGCCGGGGTGCTGGAGCACCGCGAGCGCACCAGCACCGGGCCGGCCCCGGCCGGGCAGCGGGTGCTCGTCGAGTACGCCCGCAACGGTGATCTGGGGCGGCACCTGCGCAGGTTGCGCCGCGAGCTCTCGCAGCGGCGCGCGCTGGTCGTGGCCCGGTTGGCCGAGGCCGGGGTCGAGGTGTCCGGCGACGAGGCGGGCGCGCACGTGGTGCTGCCGCTGCCGTCCGCCGCGGCCGAGCAGCGCGTGGTGGAGCGGGGGAACGAGCACGGCATCGTGCTCGACGGGCTGCGCAGGCACCACCACGGACCGCAGCGCTGGACCGGGATCGCGCTCGGCTACGCCTCGTGTTCGCGCGCCGACCTGGAGCGATCGCTGGAACTGGTGGCCCGCTGGTGCGGCGAGGAGGCCGCTGGCGGCTCCCACGCGTGCGGGTAGGGTCCCGCGCATGACTGAGCGCAAGACCAGGGTGGCCGTCGTCTTCGGCGGACGGAGCACCGAGCACGGCGTTTCCTGCCTGTCCGCGGGCAGTGTCCTGAGCCACCTGGATCGGGAGCGCTTCGAGGTCGTCCCCGTCGGCATCACCCGCGAAGGCGCTTGGGTGCTGGGCACCTCGGACCCGGCGGAGCTGGCCATCCGCGACCGGCAGGCGCCGGAAGTGGCGCAGGGGACCGCGGTCGCGCTGCCCGGCGACCCGACGCGGCGGGACCTGATCCTGGTCGAGCCGGGCCGCGGCGGCGAGGTCTTGTCCGAAGTGGACGTCGTGTTCCCGGTGCTGCACGGGGCTTTCGGCGAGGACGGCACCATCCAAGGCCTGCTGGAGATGGCCGACGTGCCCTACGCCGGGCCGGGCGTGCTCTCCAGCGCGGTGTCGATGGACAAGGAGTACACCAAGAAGCTCTTGGCGGCGGAGGGCATCGAAGTCGGCACCTACGAGGTGCTGCGCCGCGACCAGTCCACTTTGGACGAAGCGCGCCGGGAGCGGATCGGGCTGCCCGCCTTCGTCAAGCCGGCCCGCGCCGGCTCCTCGCTCGGCATCACCAAGATCACGGACTGGGCCCAGCTGGACGACGCCGTCGCCGAGGCCCGCCGCACCGACCCCAAGGTGATCATCGAGAAGGCCGTCGTCGGCCGCGAGGTCGAGTGCGGCGTCCTCGAATTCCCCGACGGCCGCGTGGAAGCCTCGCTGCCCGCCGAACTCCGCGTCACCGGCGAGGCCGACTGGTACGACTTCGACTCCAAGTACCTCGACGACGTCACCGAGTTCGACATCCCCGCCAAGGTCGGCGACGACACCGTCGAGCAGCTGCGCGCCACCGCGATCACCGCGTTCCGCGCCCTGGAGTGCCAGGGCCTCGCCCGCGTGGACTTCTTCGTCGCCGAGGACGGCGGGCTCATCGTCAACGAGGTCAACACCATGCCCGGGTTCACCTCGATCTCGCTGTACCCGCGGATGTGGGCGCAGACCGGGGTGGACTACCCGACGCTGCTGACCACGCTCGTCGACACCGCGCGGGCCCGCGGCACGGGCCTGCGCTGAATCGGCTTCTCCCACTTCTGGTGCGTGGGGGGCGGGTGGCGGAACCTCAGCGGTCCCCTCGCTGCGGGATCGTTTTCACAGGTGGCTCCGCCACATGCGAAAACGCTGTCCTCGCGAGGGAACCGCTGAGAACCCGCTGCGGTGCCGGTTGCTCTGGTGGTCGTTCGCTCAGCGGCTTCGCCGCTGACAGGACACCGATACGACCCGCCGGGCAGGTTCAGAGGCAGGCAGTCAGCGGTTCCCTCGTTACGGGATCAGGGGAAGACCGGCTTCGCGGGCAGCGCCCGCAGCCGGTCCGACAGGTCCTGCACCGGACCGCTGCCCGAGTTCTCCGGGGCGGTCAGCGCCACGTACACCGGCCGGTCCACCGCCAGCCACGAGGTGTTCCCGGCCTCGGTGATCCGCAGCCACTGCACCCCGTTGATCTGCACCAGCGGCGAGGTCGGCGTCAGCTCGGCGGGCGCGGGCAGGCCGCAGCGCACCGTGATCGGGTCGTGCTCGGCGTCGCCCCACGCGACCGCGCCCGGCGGCACCGGGTCGGCCAGCTCGCGGCGCGGAACCCGGGCGTCGTCCACCGCCAGCTCGGCGGGCAGCTCCGCGAGCAGCTTCGCGCACTCCGGGCCCTCGGCTCCGGGGGAGGGGATGGGGGGCAGGGCCAGCGGACCGGTGCGGCGGGCCTGCTGCACCGCCTCCACCGCGTCCTGCTGGCGCTGCTCGGAGAACCGGGACACCAGCCCGAGCGAGATGACGCCCAGCGCCAGCAACCCGCTGAGCGCGAGCGCCGTGATCAGCACCGGGCGGGGGAACCTGGGATGTTCGTCGGCCACCCGGCCACTACAGCACGCGCGACCGGAATGCCCGGAAGCGGGCGCTCACAGGTGTACGACCGGACACGTCAGCGTCCGGGTGATGCCTTCCACGTTCTGGATGCCTGCGACGACCATCTTGCCCAGCTGGTCGACATTCTCGGCCTCGGCGCGCACGATCACGTCGTACGGACCTGTCACGTCCTCGGACGTGATCACGCCGGTGGAGCCGGAGATCTCGGCGGCGACGGCGGCGGCCTTGCCGACTTCGGTCTGGATGAGGATGTATGCCTGAACCACGGCGTGCCCCTTCGTCTCGGCCTGGTGCGCGGGGTAGGAAACTGGGAGAAAGCTACCCCATCGGGCCGAGCGGATGCTCAAGAAAGGGAGGTCTGACGTGGGTTCGGACACTTCGGCGCAGGACCAGACCGTGTCCGAGGCCGGTGAGTTCGGCCTCATCCAGCGGGTGACCTCCGGGCGGGCCCAGCCCGCCGCGACCCTGCTCGGTCCCGGTGACGACGCCGCGGTGCTCGCCGCACCGGACGGCCGGATCGTCGCCACCACCGATGTGCTGGTGGAACAGGTGCACTTCCGGCTGGCCTGGTCGACGCCGCACCAGGTGGGGCGCAAGGCCGTGGCGGTGAACCTCTCCGACGTGGCCGCGATGGGGGCGGTGCCGACCGGGCTGCTGGTGGGGCTCGGCTGCCCGCCGGACACCCCGACCTCGGTGGTCGACGAGCTCTCGGCGGGCATGTGGGAAGAAGCGCAGCGCGTCGGCGCCGGGCTCATCGGCGGGGACATGGTGACCGCGCCCGCGCTGACGATCTCCATCACGGCGCTGGGCGACCTGCAGGGCCGCACGCCGGTCACCCGCTCCGGGGCGTGCCCCGGCGACGTGGTGGCCGTGGCGGGGCGGCTCGGCTGGGCTGCCGCAGGACTGGCGGTGCTGGGGCGCGGGTTCCGCTCGCCGGTGGCGGTGGTCGGGGCGCAGCGGGTGCCGGAGCCGCCGTACGCGGCGGGTCCGCTGGCCGCGGACGCCGGCGCCACCTCGATGATCGACGTCTCGGACGGGTTGCTGGCCGACCTGGGGCACGTCGCGGCGGCCGCGCAGGTCGGCATCGACCTGCGCGACGAGCTGATCGAAGTGCCGCAGCGGTTGACCGAGGTCGCCTCGGCGCTGGGCGCGGACGCCCGGCACTGGGTGCTCACCGGCGGCGAGGACCACGCGCTGGTGGCGACCTTCCCGCCGGAGCAGGCGCTGCCCGAGGGCTGGCGCGCCGTCGGCGAAGTCGTGGAGGGCGAAGGGGTCACCGTGGACGGCGCGACCTACGAGGGCGCCGTCGGCTGGGAGCACTGGCGCTGACCACCTGAGCGGCTCCGGACGGCAGAAGGCCCCGCGGGGAGTCCCCGCGGGGCCTTCGCGCGCATCCGCTCAGCCGGTCGCCGGAGCGGAGGTGCCGGGTGAGTCGGCCTCCTCCATCAGCGGTTTCCGCGCCGTCTCCTTCATCAGCAGGATCGGGACCAGCGCGACCACCGCGGCCCCCATCAGGTAGAACGCCGGGAAGAACGAGTTCCCGGTGTAGGTCACCGCCCAGTCGTTGATCAGCGGCGCGGTACCGCCGAACGCCGCCGTGGACAGGTTGTAGCCGACGCTGAACGCCGCGTACCGCACCTTCGTCGGGAACATCGCGGGCAGCGTCGCCGCCAGCGGTCCGATCAGCTGCAGGTGACCCACGCCCAGCAGCGCCAGCCCCAGCATCGTGGTGAGCATCGTGCCCTGCGAGATCAGCAGGAAAGCCGGGTACGGCAGCACGATGAAGCAGATCGCCGCCGACAGGAACAGCGGCTTCCGCCCGATCCGGTCCGAGAGCGCGCCGACCGGCGTGATCGCCGCCATCATCAGCGCCACCACCAGGAGCAGCGGCACCAGCACCTCGTACTCCCGGCCCTCCGGGATCTGCAAGGTGTCGGTCAGGTAGCTCTCCATGTAGGTCAGGATCGTGTAGTTCGCGACGTTGATGAGCACCACGACGCCCATCAGGATCAGCAGCGGTCGCCAGTACTCGCGCACCAGGGACTTCAGCGGCGAACGGGCCAGGTTGTCGCTCTGCTCCAGGTTCTTGAACGCCGGCGTGTCCTCCAGCTTGGACCGCAGGTAGAGCCCGATCAGGCCGAGCGGTCCGGCCAGCAGGAACGGGATCCGCCAGCCCCAGGACTCCATCGACTCGGCGGGCAGGACGAGGATCAGGATCGTCGGCACCAGCGCGCCGAGACCGAATCCCGCGAGCGTGCCGAATTCGAGCCAGCTGCCGTAAAAACCGCGTTTCCGATTCGGTGCGTACTCGGCGATGTAGGTGGCCGCGCCACCGTATTCACCACCGGTCGAGAACCCTTGCACCATCCGGCACAACAACAGCAGAACGGGTGCGAGAAGTCCGATCGTGTCGTAGTTCGGCAGGCAGCCGAGGATGAATGTCGATCCGGACATCAGCAGGATCGTGATCGCCAGCACCTTTTGGCGTCCGATGCGGTCCCCCAGCGGACCGAAGAACATGCTCCCCAGGGGACGCAGCAGGAACGAGATCGCGAACACGCCGAATGCGGAGACCGTCTCCCACGGTCCGGGGAAGAACTGGTGGCCCACGTAGGCGGCGACGTAGGCGTACACGCCGAAGTCGTACCACTCCGTCGTGTTCCCGATTGCCGCGGCGCCGACCGCGCGCCGGAGCAGTGATCGCCGTTCCGGGGTGAGCTCTTCCGTTTCCTGTGCAGTCATGAGGGTGTGTGCCACCTCCGGGTCGTGCCGTCCACGGTGCGTGAACACGTTTGGAGTACTGGGGAACTTAGCCCAGCGGCTCCCTCCTGGCCACCAAAACGGCTACTTGTGTCCGTTTCGATAATTGTGGTCATGCCTAATGCATCACCTCGCAGTCGCTTTGTGCCCTGCGGTGGCCGAGGTGGTGGCCGAGGCCGAAACGCTGGTCACGGGCGGTTATGGAGATCTCGATCGTTCGGCCGGAGGAATGGCTCGCCCGGGGGTCGATGATGACGCGCCGCTGTGTGGGGCACAACACGTTGACGGCTCCGCGGTGCTGCCCGCCGGGGCGGCGGGAAGTGGATCGAGCGCGCTCGCTAGAGTGCGCGACCATGGCACGTCCGCTGCACGAGGTCGTCGAAGCCGGTTGGGCCGAGGCGCTGGAACCCGTCGCCGACCAGATCGCCGCGATGGGGGACTTCCTGCGCGCCGAGGTGGCCGCCGGGCGGCAGTACCTGCCCGCGGGGGACGACGTGCTCCGCGCCTTCCGGCAGCCGTTCCGCGACGTGCGCGTCCTCATCGTCGGCCAGGACCCGTACCCGACGCCCGGGCACCCGGTCGGGCTCAGCTTCTCCGTGGCTCCCGGCGTGCGGCCGCCCAAGAGCCTGATCAACATCTTCCGGGAGTACTGCGACGACCTGGGCCATCCCACGCCCACCAGCGGCGACCTGACGCCGTGGACCGAGAACGGCGTGCTGCTGCTGAACCGGGCGCTGACCGTGCAGCCCGGCAAGTCGGCCTCGCACCGCGGCAAGGGCTGGGAGGCCGTCACCGACCAGGCGATCCGGGCGCTCGCCGCCCGCGAGCAGCCGATGGTCGCGATCCTCTGGGGCAACGACGCCCGCAGCACCCGGGAGCTGATGCCCGGCGTCGAGCGCATCGAATCGGTGCACCCGAGCCCGATGTCCGCCGACCGCGGCTTCTTCGGCACCCGGCCGTTCAGCCGGGCCAACGAGATCCTGCGGCGCGCGGGCGCCGAGCCCGTCGACTGGAAGCTGCCCTGACGGTCGCCGCACCGGCCGGTGGCGACGCGCTGTGACGACCTCCGTCGTGGCGACCCGCCGGGCCTGAGTGCGCGCGCGGGGCCCCGATCCCGCTCGGCGGCCCGCCCGCCGCGCTCGTCCGCCCCGCCCCACCAGCTCGAACGCATCGACGACGGTCCCCGCAGCCGCCCTGCGACAGGTGGCCGGGCGTGCTCTCCCGTGCGCTCCGGATCAACGCACCGTGATCGGAACCGGCCGCCCCACCTCCCGTTTCGGCGGATGGCTTTCGCCCAGCGCCGGTCGTAGATTCGACCCTTGCGGTGGACTTGTGCTCGCCGACGGAAGAAGGCTCGTCATGGGTGCCGGCCCGGTCAGTGGAGGAGTCCTGGCGCGGCTGCGGCGCGGGGTGTGGCCCGGGGCCAACCCGCTGCGGCGCCGGACCGACCTGTTCGAACCCGTCGCGCTGCTCGTGCTCTCGGCGGCGGCGGTGGTGGTGCTGATCTGTTCGTTCGTCGCGTCCCAAGCCGTGCTGCGGGACCACTTGGGGCAGGTGAACGCCGAACGCGCCCAGCGCCACGAGGTAACCGCCCGCGTGCTCTCCGACGTGCCGGGGCAGGACTCCGCCGTCGTGCGGTCCGTCGCCGTCGGGTGGGGGCCCGAACCGCAGCGCGTGGCCGTCGTCGAAGTGCCCACCGGGACCCGGCTCGCCGACACCCTGCAGATCTGGGTCGACCCGCAGGGCCGGCCGGTGCCGCCGCCGCGCACCCGCTCCGAAGCCACCCAAGCGGCCGGGACCGCGGGGGCCGCCGTGCTGCTCGGCTCGGGCCTCGTGCTCGGCGGGCTGTTCGCCGCCGCGCGCTGGTACGTGGGCAGGCGGCGGTTGGCGGCGTGGGAGCAGGAGTGGGCGGAGATCGGTCCGCGCTGGCGGCACCACCACCCCTGAACCTTGGCCGGACGCGCAAAAACCCCGGGACGTCGGTTCGTCCCGGGGTTCGCGCTAGCGGCAGGCGCTCAGCCGCGCGTGACCTTGCCCGCCTTCAGGCAGGAGGTGCACACGTTCATGCGCTTGCGCTGCGACAGACCGAACTTGGCGTGCACGGTCTGGATGTTCGGGTTCCACCGGCGACGGGTCTTCCGGTGGGAGTGCGAGACCGAGTTACCGAAGCCCGGACCCTTACTGCAGACGTCGCAGACGGCAGCCACGTCAGACACCCCTTAACTTTGCGTTCGACGTCCTCCCACGCCCGCGGCGGGGAAGCCTGAGTTCGGTTGCGGCGATGAGTCCACGCGAGCGCTGCCCGCTTGGGGATCCCGCCCGCTGAGCGGACCGGACCACGTACCGCTGGGCTTGCTGCTCGCCAGGAACCGGCGATCTCCTCCCGGCGCGGAGCCGGTTCGGACCTGCATGCCTTACGGGTGCCCTGGGTCATCGCCACCCGGGACCCGGTAAGCCTACCCCACGGCCCGAACGGCTCCGGCGGCCCCTGACATGCGGCGCAGCCGGGGGTGCGCGCGCCCGGCCGCGGCGGGGGCTCGGCGGCCGCGGGCGGTCCCGGCACCGCGCGTCGGGCGCGGGCCCCGCGCGGGACCGTTGGCCTAGGCTTCGCGATGTGGTGGGAAGTCCGAAGGCGCCGGAGTTCGGCGCGGAGGCGGCCCGGAGCTGGGCGCGGGAATCGGTGGCCGCGCTGGAGCGGGACCGGGCGGCGCTGGACCGGATCAACGTGTACCCGGTGGCCGACGGCGACACCGGGACGAACCTGCTGCACACCATGAGCTCGGCGCTGGCGGCGGTCGAAGGCGCCCCGGACGTGCTGGGCGACGTGCTGGGCGCGCTGGCCGCGGGCGCGGTCTCGGGGGCGCGCGGCAACTCCGGGATGCTGCTCTCGCAGGTCCTGCGGGGCGTGGCCGAGCAGCTGCGCGCGGCGACCTCGATGGACGGTGCCGCGCTGCGCGCCGCGCTGCACCAGGCGTCCGCGCTCGCCGCGGAGGCGATCGCGGAACCGGTGGACGGCACCATGCTTTCGGTGTTGCGCGCCGCAGCCGAGGGGACCGGCGACGCGGGCGACGAGCTGGGCGAGGTCGTGCGCGCCGCGACCGCGGCGGCGATCGAGGCGCTGGCGCGGACCCCCGGCCAGCTGCCCGCGCTGGCCGCCGCCGGGGTGGTCGACGCGGGTGGGCGCGGGCTGGTGGTGCTGCTGGACGCGCTGCACGCGGTGGTGCACGACGGGGCCCGCCTCGCCCCGGATCCGCCGGCGGCGGACGTCACCGTCCCCACCGAGCAGGGCGGCTACGCGTACGAGGTGATGTACCTGCTGGCCGGGGCCGAACCGGACGGGGTCGACCGGCTGCGCACCGCGCTCGCCGAGCTCGGCGACTGCGTGTCCGTGGTCGGGGACGGTGCGGGCGCGTGGGCGGTGCACGTGCACTGCGACGACATCGGCGGTGCGATCGAGGCGGGCATCGAGACCGGCAGGCCCAGCCGGATCCGGGTGCAGCGCTTCGCCGACCAGGCGGTCGCCCACCCGGTGGGGCAGGCGGTGCTCGCCTGCGTGGCGGGGGACGCGCTCGCCGAGCTGTTCCGCGCGGAAGGGGCCGAGGTGCTGCCGCTGGGGGACGCGGACCCGCAGGTGTCCGACCTGGTCGCGGCGATCGAGCGGACCCGCGCCGCGCACGTGGTGCTGCTGCCCAACGAGGAGGGGCTGGGCGAGCGGGCCGAGCTGGCCGCGAAGCGCGCCGTGCGCGACGGCCGGGACGTCGTGGTGGTGCCGACCGCGTCCCCGGTGCAGGGCCTCGCCGCGCTGGCCGTGCACGACCCGGCCCGCCGCAGCGCCGACGACGCGGTGGTGATGGCGGAGGCCGCGGCCGCGACCCGGCGCGGGGAACTGCGCATCGCCGAGTCGGAAGCGCTGACCTGGGCGGGCCGCTGCGCGCCCGGTGACGTGCTGGGCCTGGTGGACGGCGAGGTCGTGCTGGTGGGCCGCGATTTCCCCTCGGTGGCGCGGGATCTGGTGGACCGCATGCTGACCGCGGGCGGCGAGCTGGTGACGGTGCTGGTGGGCGATAGGGCGCCCGCGGCGGCGGCCGACCGGATCGTCGAGCACCTCGCCCGGCACCGCCCCGAGGTGGAGTGCGCCTGCTACCCGGCGGGCGCGCTGCCCGCCGCGCTGCTGCTGGGCGTGGAGTAGCCGGGCGGAGTATCCGCGCCGCGGCGGGAAAACGGGCAGCCGACGCGGTGCGACGCGGTGGTCGCTCGGCGCACCGGTCCGCCCTCCTGACGCCCCCTTCCGATAACTTCGGAGCGGGTACGGCGGGGCACGGGCGACACGGGCAGGGCGGCATGACCACTTCGGAGACGGGGCTCGACCGGGTGCTGGGCGCGAAGACCGGGGAGGCGCTGGAATCCTCGCTCGGTCTGTCCACTGTGGGCGATCTGCTGCGGCACTACCCGCGCCGCTACGCCGAGCGCGGTGAGCTGACCGCGATCGCCGGGCTGGAGCTCGACGAGCACGTGACGGTGCTGGCGAAGGTGGACCGCGTCTCCAAGCGCAGCATGCGTTCCCGCCGCGGCACCATCGTGGAAGCCCGCATCACCGACGGGCACCGCTCGCTGACCTGCACGTTCTTCAACCAGGCGTGGCGGGAGCGGGAACTGCTGCCGGGGCGGCAGGGCATGTTCGCGGGCAAGGTCACCGCCTACCGCGGCTCGTTCCAGCTCTCCCACCCCGAGTACCAGCTGTTCGACTCGGACGACCCGGAGCGGGCCGGTTCGGCGGTGGAGGAGTTCGCGGGCGCGCTGATCCCCGTCTACCCGTCCGCGCAGGGGCTCCCGTCCTGGTCCATCGCCCGCTGCGTGCGCCAGGTGCTCGACACCTGGGACGGCGCGGACGATCCGCTGCCTGCGGAGCTGCGCGCCGAGCACCGCCTGCTGGGGCTGGAGACCGCGCTGCGCAAGATCCACCGGCCGAAGGACCACGCGGAGGTCGCCGCCGCGCAGAACCGGCTCAAGTGGGACGAGGCGCTGGCGGTGCAGCTGGTGCTGGCGCGGCTGCGCGAATCGGCGCACGAGAACCCGGCCCCGGCGTGCCCGCGGCGCGAGGACGGGCTGCTCGCCGACTTCGACGGCAGGCTCCCGTTCCAGCTGACCGCCGGGCAGGCCGAGATCGGCACCGAGATTGCCGCCGACCTCGCCGCCGAGCAACCGATGAACCGGCTGGTGCAGGGGGAAGTGGGCTCCGGCAAGACCGTCGTCGCGTTGCGCGGCATGCTGCAGGTCGTCGACGCCGGACGGCAGGCCGCGATGCTCGCGCCCACCGAAGTGCTCGCCGCCCAGCACGCCCGGTCGCTCGCGGAACTGCTCGGCGACCTGAGCACCGCCGGGGAGCTCGGCGCGCCCGAGCGGGCCACCCGCATCACCCTGCTCACCGGTTCGCTGCCCGCCGCCGCGCGGAAGAAGGCGCTGCTGGAGGCCGCGTCCGGGGAGGCGGGCATCGTCGTCGGCACGCACGCGCTGATCCAGGACCGGGTGTCCTTCGCCGACCTCGGGCTCGTCGTGGTCGACGAGCAGCACCGCTTCGGCGTGGAGCAGCGGGACGCGCTGCGCGCCCGCGGCGGCTCCGAATCCGCGCCGCACGTGCTGGTGATGACCGCGACGCCGATCCCGCGGACCGTCGCGATGACCGTGTACGGCGACCTGGAGACCTCCGCGCTGCGCGAACTGCCCAGCGGCCGCTCGCCGATCAGCACCAGCGTGGTCCCGGTGGCGGAGAAACCGGCGTGGCTGGACCGGGCGTGGCAGCGGATCCGGGAGGAGGTCGCCGCCGGGCACCAGGTGTACGTGGTGTGCCCGCGCATCGGCGACGACGAGCAGAACCCGCCGAAGAAGGGGAAGAAGAAGCCGAGCACCGACGACGGCGTGGAAGAACCCGAGGACGCGGGCGCGGGCACCGACGAGCGCCGCCCGCCGCTGGCGGTGCTCGACGTGGCCGAGCGGTTGAGCGGCGGGCCGCTGTCCGGGCTGCGGCTGGGCGTGCTGCACGGCAGGCTCGCCGCCGACGACAAGGACGCGGTGATGCGGGCGTTCGCCGCGGGCGAGCTGGACGTCCTGGTCGCCACCACCGTCGTCGAGGTCGGGGTGAACGTGCCGAACGCGACCGTCATGGTGATCATGGACGCGGACCGGTTCGGGGTCAGCCAGCTGCACCAGCTGCGCGGGCGCGTCGGCCGCGGCTCGGCCCCCGGCCTGTGCCTGCTGGTGAGCGAGGCGATGGCGGGCACCTCCACCCGGGACCGGCTGGACGCGGTCGCGTCCACCACGGACGGTTTCGAGTTGGCCCGGCTGGATCTGGAGCTGCGCCGCGAGGGTGATGTGCTCGGTGCCGCCCAGTCCGGTCGCCGTTCCGGGTTGAAGATGCTGTCGTTGCTGCGCGACGAGGACGTCATCGCCGAGGCGAGGGATGCCGCGCAGCGCTACGTCGCCGAGGACCCGTCGTTGCGCGCGCACCCGGGCCTGGCGCGGATGGTCGGCGAGGTCGTGGACGAGGGCCGCGCCGGATACCTGGAGAAGAGCTGACCCGCGCCACCCGGTGATCCCGGCCGCGGGGTGGTCCGATGGTGCGGCGGGGCGGTCCGGCGGCACCGGCGATTCATGTCCCCGATCTTGCCGAAAAGGGAAAATCGAGGATTTTTCTTTTTCGCAGGGCTTGTGCGCCCTCGGTGTCCTCGCAGGTCATTACGGTCGGATGACGTGGGTCACCCCTTGATTCTCTCGTCAGGCGGAATTTTCGCGGTACCGTTTCGGGACCGTCCGACACCTGTCCAGGAGGTAGCCGGCATGTTTCGCAAGGTCCTCGTCGCCAACCGTGGCGAAATCGCGATCCGAGCCTTCCGCGCGGGCTACGAGCTCGGCGCGGGCACCGTCGCGGTGTTCCCGCACGAAGACCGCAACTCGCTGCACCGCTTGAAAGCCGACGAGTCCTACGAGATCGGCGAGCCGGGCCACCCGGTGCGCGCCTACCTCTCGGTGGAGGAGGTCATCAAGGCGGCGCAGACCGCGGGTGCCGACGCCATCTACCCCGGTTACGGGTTCCTCTCCGAGAACCCGGACCTGGCGAAGGCCTGCCACGACGCGGGCATCACGTTCGTCGGGCCGAGCCACGAGATCCTCGAAATGGCCGGGAACAAGGCCACCGCCGTGGCCGCGGGCCGCGAAGCGGGCGTACCCGTGCTCGACTCCTCCGCGCCGTCGGCGGACATCGACGAGCTCATGTCGGTGGGGGAGACGATCCCGTTCCCCGTGTTCGTGAAGGCCGTCGCGGGCGGTGGCGGCCGCGGGATGCGCCGCGTCGCCGAGCTCGGCGGGCTCCGCGAAGCCCTGGAAGCCGCGATGCGGGAAGCCGAATCCGCCTTCGGCGACCCCACGGTGTTCCTGGAGCAGGCCGTGGTGAACCCGCGGCACATCGAGGTGCAGATCCTCGCCGACGCGACCGGCGAAGTGATCCACCTGTTCGAGCGGGACTGCTCGGTGCAGCGGCGGCACCAGAAGGTCATCGAGATCGCGCCCGCCCCGAACCTCGACCCCGAGCTCCGCGAACGCATCTGCGCCGACGCCGTCGCCTTCGCCCGCAAGATCGGGTACGTGAACGCGGGCACCGTCGAGTTCCTCGTCGACGAGCAGGGCAGGCACGTGTTCATCGAGATGAACCCGCGCATCCAGGTCGAGCACACCGTCACCGAAGAGGTCACCGACGCCGACCTCGTGCAGTCCCAGATCCGCATCGCCGCGGGCGAGACGCTGGCCGACCTGGGCATGACGCAGGACTCGGTCCGGTTGCGCGGCGCCGCGCTGCAGTGCCGCATCACCACCGAGGACCCCACCAACGGATTCCGGCCGGACACCGGCATGATCAGCGCTTACCGCTCGCCGGGCGGCGCGGGCATCCGGCTCGACGGCGGCACCGCGTTCGCGGGCACCAGCATCAGCCCGCACTTCGACTCGATGCTGGTGAAGCTGTCCTGCCGCGGCCGGGACTTCGGGACCGCGGTGGCCCGCGCCCGGCGCGCCCTCGCCGAGTTCCGGATCCGCGGCGTGGCCACGAACATCCCGTTCCTGCAGGCGGTCCTGGAAGACGACGACTTCGCGGGCGGCCGGGTCACCACCTCGTTCATCGAGGAGCGCCCGCACCTGCTGACCGCGCGGCACTCCGCCGACCGCGGGACCCGGCTGCTGAACTACCTGGCCGACGTGACGGTGAACCAGCCGAACGGGCCGCGCCCCACCGCCGCGGACCCGGCGCTCAAGCTGCCCGAGGCCGACCTGAGCGCCCCGCCGCGGGACGGCTCCAAGCAGCGCCTCACCGAACTCGGCCCGGAGGGCTTCGCCCGCTGGCTGCGGGAGTCCGACGCCGTCGGCGTCACCGACACCACCTTCCGCGACGCCCACCAGTCGCTGCTGGCGACCCGGGTGCGCAGCAAGGACCTGCTGGCCGTCGCGCCGCACGTGGCGCGGATGACGCCGGAGCTGCTGTCCCTGGAGTGCTGGGGCGGCGCCACCTACGACGTGGCGCTGCGGTTCCTCGCCGAGGACCCGTGGGAGCGGCTGGCGAAGCTGCGCGAAGCGGTGCCGAACATCTGCCTGCAGATGCTGCTGCGCGGGCGCAACACCGTCGGGTACACGCCCTACCCGACGGAGGTGACCGAGCACTTCGTGCAGGAGGCCACCGACACCGGCATCGACATCTTCCGCATCTTCGACGCGCTCAACGACGTCGAGCAGATGCGCCCGGCCATCCAGGCCGTCCGGGACACCGGCAAGTCCGTCGCCGAGGTGGCGCTCTGCTACACCGGTGACCTGCTCGACCCGGCGGAGCAGGTCTACACGCTGGACTACTACCTGCGGCTGGCCGAGCGGATCGTCGAGGCCGGGGCGCACGTGCTGGCGATCAAGGACATGGCCGGGCTGCTGCGCGCACCCGCCGCCGCCGAGCTCGTCACCGCGCTGCGCCGCGAGTTCGACCTGCCCGTGCACCTGCACACCCACGACACGCCGGGCGGGCAGCTGGCCACCTACCTGGCGGCCGTGCAGTCCGGGGTGGACGCGGTCGACGGGGCGACGGCCTCGCTGGCCGGCACCACCTCGCAGCCCGCGCTGTCCTCGGTCGTCGCGGCGACCGACCACACGGACCGGGCCACCGGGCTGGACCTGCGCTCGGTGTGCGACCTGGAGCCGTACTGGGAGTCGGTGCGCAAGATCTACCAGCCGTTCGAGGCCGGCCTGGCCGCGCCCACCGGCCGCGTGTACCGGCACGAGATCCCCGGCGGGCAGCTGTCGAACCTGCGCACCCAGGCCGTCGCGCTCGGCCTCGGCGACAAGTTCGAGGAGATCGAGGCCATGTACGAGGCCGCCGACCGCATCCTCGGCAGGCTCGTGAAGGTCACCCCGTCCTCGAAGGTCGTCGGCGACCTGGCGCTGCACCTGGTCGGTGCGGGCGTCGACCCCGCCGACTTCGAGGCGGAGCCGCGCAAGTTCGACATCCCGGACTCCGTCATCGGCTTCCTGCAGGGCGAACTGGGCGAGCCGCCCGCGGGCTGGCCGGAGCCGTTCCGCACCCGGGCGCTGGAAGGGCGCACCGGTGGCCGGAAGCTCGCCGAGCTCACCGCGGAGGACCGGACCGGGCTGGCGGACGACCGCCGCGGCACGCTCAACCGGCTGCTGTTCGCCAAGCCCACCAAGGAGTTCACCGAGCACCGCGAGGCCTACGGGGACACCTCGCTGCTGCGCAGCAAGGACTTCTTCTACGGGCTGCGGCCCGGCGAGGAGTACTCCGTCGACCTCGACCCGGGCGTGCGGCTGCTCATCGGGCTCGAAGCGATCAGCGAGGCCGACGAGCGCGGCATCCGCACCGTGATGGCGATCCTCAACGGCCAGCTGCGGCCCATCCAGGTGCGGGACCGCTCGGTGGCCACCGACCTGCCGGTGGCGGAGAAGGCCGACCGCGGTAATCCCGGCCACGTGCCCGCCCCGTTCGCCGGTGTGGTCACGCTCGCCGTCGCCGAAGGCGATGAGGTCTCCGCCGGGCAGACCATCGCGACGATCGAGGCGATGAAGATGGAGGCCGCGATCACCGCGCCGCAGGCCGGCCAGGTCAAGCGGCTCGCCATCGGCCGGGTGCAGCAGGTGGAGGGCGGCGACCTGATCGCCGAGATCGGGTAGTCCGGCACGACCTCCGGGGGGGGGGGGGGGGGGCGGGGGGGGGCCCCCCCCCCGGCCGGGGGGGGGGCGCGGGGGGGGCGCCCCCCCGCGCGCCCCCGCGGCGCGCGCCCCCCCCCCGCCGCCGGGGCGGGGGCCCCCCCCCCCCCCCCCCCCCCCACCGGTGCGTTCGGGGTGCCGGGTTCGGGCCGCTGCGGTCGGCGTGACGCGGTCGCGGCGTCGTGCGCTGCGGGATCGGGCGGGTACCGTGACCGCACCGCACCGCGCGTCGCGGCCGGTTCCGGGACCGCGGGCCGGGTGCAGAGCAGCACCCGGGCACGAGCGACGGAGGAACCGTGCGGGAGCTGCCCAGGGGCGCCGACATCAGCAAGGCCAGCGCGGCCCGGATCTACGACTACGGCCTCGGCGGGTCGCACAACTTCGAGGTCGACCGCAAGGTCCTCGACGCGATCAAGGAGATCTTCCCCGCCACGCCGCAGCCCGCCCTCGACAACCGCGCGTTCCTGGCCCGCGCCGTGCGGTACTGCCTGCGGGCCGGGATCCGGCAGTTCCTCGACCTCGGCTCCGGGATGCCGACCGTCGGCAACGTGCACGAGATCGCGCAGCAGGGCGATCCGGAGGCGCGCGTGGTCTACGTGGACCTCGACCCGGTGGCCGTCGCTGCCAGCCGCGCGCTGCTTGCCGAGGACCCGCGCACCACGGTGCTGCACGCCGACATGCGCGAACCGGAGACGATCCTCGGCCACCCGGAGGCGTTGCGGCTGCTGGACCTCGCGGAACCGGTGGCGGTGCTGATGGTCGCGATGACGCACTACCTCACCGACGAGGACGATCCGGCGAGCGCGCTGGCCGCCTACCGGAAGGCGATGCGGCCCGGCTCGTTCCTGGTGTTCTCGCACCTGACCGCGGACGACCACCCGGAGGTGCACCGCACCGCGGAGACGTTCAACGCCGGCGGCTCGGAGCGGCTGGTGCTGCGCTCCAAGGAGGAGATCACCGCGCTGCTGGCGGACTTCGAGTTCGTCGAGCCGGGCCTGGTCCACCCCGCGAACTGGCACCCGGACGGCCCGCTCGCCCCGGACCACGTCCCCTCCGAAGCCGCCTGCTACGCGGCCGTCGCCACCCCGCGGCGCTGACGGGGCCACCGCGCGTGATCGGAAGTCCTTGTGCGACAAGGACAACACGTCCCCGACGTCCGAAATATCCCTTGCCGCTCGGGAGTTCCGGGGCCGATGTGGTGAAAGTGGTGGTGTGGAAGCGCATTCCGGTGACCGCGGTGTGTTCGAACCCCTGTGCCTGTGGCACGGTGGTGTGAACTGCGGAAGCAGGAAGGGACGTGAAGCCCATGCGCAACGTGAACAAGCGCCTCGGTCGGACGGCCACCGTGGCCGCCCTGGTCGCCGGGGCGGCCCTCACCGGCACCGCCGCCTACGCGGACGCCGGGGACGTGACGCCCTGCCAGGCGACGGCGAAGGCCTGCGTGGACCTGTCGTCGAAGCAGGCGTGGCTGCAGGAGAACGGCCAGGGCTTCTACGGGCCGGTGCCGCTGACCTCCGGGAAGGCCGGATCGGAGACCCCCGTCGGGACCTTCCGGGTGCAGTGGAAGGACGCCGACCACCGCAGCGGCGAGTTCGACAACGCGCCGATGCCGAACTCGGTGTTCTTCACCACGACCGGGGTCGCCTTCCACGAGGGCAGCCTCGAACAGGAGTCGAACGGGTGCGTGCACCTGTCCACCACGGCGGCCAAGAAGTTCTTCGACACCCTCAACCCCGGTGACGAGGTCCAGGTCGTGCAGTGATCCAGCAGCACGAGCAGGGGCGGCATCCGCGCGGGTGCCGCCCCGCTTCGCGTCCGGAGGCCCGCACGGGCGCCGTCCCCGGCGGTGCGAAGATGGGCCGGTGACTCGGATCGTGGCGGGAAGTGCGGGCGGCAGGCGGATCGACGTGCCACCGCGCGGGACCAGGCCCACCTCGGACCGGGTCCGCGAGGCCGTGTTCAGCGCGCTCGAAGCGGCCGTGGACCTCGACGGGGCGCGGGTGCTGGACCTCTACGGCGGTTCCGGGGCGCTCGGGTTCGAAGCGCTCTCCCGCGGCGCCGCGCACGCCACGTTCGTCGAAGCGGACCGCCGCGCCGCGCAGATCATCCGGCGCAACGCCGCGGCCCTCGGCTTCCGGCAGGTCGTCGTCGAGCAGGCCAAGGCGGAGACCGCGCTGGCCACCCCGCCCGGCGAGCCCTACGACGTGGTGCTGGCCGACCCGCCCTACGACCTCGACCCGGCCCGGCTGGCCCAGGTGCTGGCCGCGCTGGCCACCGGGGGCTGGACCGCGCCCGGCGGGCTCGTCGTGCTGGAGCAGTCCACCCGCAGCGGCGATCCGGCCTGGCCGGCCCCGCTGGTCGCCGACCGCACCCGCCGCTACGGCGACACCGCGGTGCACTGGGCCTTCCTGGAGGACGAGCGGGCCTTCCCGGCGGACGAGCGGGCTGTCCCGGAGGAGGAGCGGGCCATCCCGGAGGACGAGCAGAGCTTTCCGCAGGACGAGCGGGCTTTCCCGGCGGACCGCGGGTCCCAGTAGGACGGCCGGACTGTCCCGGAAGGCCGAGCAGCAGCCCGGATCGGGCGCGTCCGATCGAGCGGTGACCCGTGCCACGTCCGGCCTGAGCGGGCCGCGGCCCGGTGCTAACGTCCGGCCTCATGAGACGTGCCGTGTGTCCTGGCTCCTACGACCCGGCCACCAACGGCCATCTCGACATCATCGAGCGGTCCGCGGGCCTGTTCGACGAGGTGGTCGTCGCGGTCTTGGTGAACAAGAGCAAGCGCAGCCTGTTCACCGTGGAGGAGCGGCTGGACATGCTCCGCGAGGTCACCGAGCCGTGGCCGAACGTGCGGATCGACTCCTGGCACGGCCTGCTGGTGGACTACTGCCGGGAGAACGAAATCTCGGCGATCGTCAAGGGCCTGCGCGCGGTCAGCGACTTCGACTACGAGCTGCAGATGGCGCAGATGAACCAGCGGCTGTCCGGGGTGGAGACCCTGTTCATGTCGACGAACCCGCTCTACAGCTTCCTGGCCAGCTCGCTGGTCAAGGAGGTCGCGACCTACGGCGGCGACGTGGCGAGCCTGGTCCCGCCGAAGATCGAGCAGCGGCTGGTGGACCGCGTCGCCGAGCGCAACGCCGAGCACACCTGACGCTCACCCGGTGAGGTCGAGCTTCATCCCCACGTGGCTGCGCTCGAAGCCCAGCCGCTCGTAGAACCGGTGCGCCCGCTCCCGCGAGTTGTTGCTGGTGAGCTGCAGGATCCGGGCGCCCCGCCCGCGCGCCTGCGCCACCGCCCAGCGCACCATCTCCCCGCCGAGCCCGTTCCCGCGCTCGTCCTCCCGCACCCGCACCGCCTCCAGCTGGGCCCGGGTGGCGCCCGCGTGCGAGAGGCCCGGGATGAACGTGAGCTGCAGCGTGCCCACGATCTCGCCGTCCCGGTCGGCGACGGCGAGCAGCTGGTTCGGGTCGGCCTCGATCGCCGCGAACGCCGCCGCGTACGCCGGATCGCCGGGCTTCTCCCGCAGCCGTCCCAGCGGATCGTCGGCGAGCAGGTCCACGATCGCGGACAGGTCGGCTTCGGCGGCGCTGCGGAGAACGGGAGGTGTCATGGTCCGACCGTAGGACCACGTGCGGGTGAACTGTGCGTCCACCCGGCTTCGTGTTCACGACAAGCCACCAGCTGATCATGGCCGCGGGTTAGCGTCCGGGCATGAAGATCTCGTCGAAAGCCATGAACGTCCTGCTGGCCGGTGTGCTCGCCGTCGCGGGCCTGTTCGGCGTCTCGGTGACCGCGCTGTCCGCCGACCCGGTCGGCCCCCAGACCCACCAGGTCGCCGCGGCCGAGTGCGGCGACACCTCCGGGTTCGACGCGGTGAAGCTCTCCGCGCTGCCCGCCGAGGCCGCCGAGACCGTCGACCTGATCAAGGCCGGTGGCCCGTACCCGTACCCGCAGGACGGCGGCACGTTCAGCAACCGCGAGGGCATCCTCCCGGACTGCGCGAGCGGCTACTACAAGGAGTACACCGTCGAGACCCCCGGCAGCGACGACCGCGGTGCGCGCCGGTTCGTCGTCGGGGAGAACGGTGAGTTCTTCTACACCGACGACCACTACGAGAGCTTCTCCATCACCGACGTCAACGGCTGACCTCCCGGCCGCCGCGCGGGCCGCTCGTCCTCCGGGGCGGGCGGCCCGTTCGCGTCCGGGCGGCGTGAAACGGGACACGCGCGGCGAGGTTCCCCACTTCGGGCGAGCCTCGGCGGCACACTGGTGATCGGCCGACCCGTGATCCCCGGGGCCGGGGTCTGGTGTCATGCTTGCCGCTCCGGGCGGCTACGACGGCAGGGAGATCGAGGTGTACCGGGTTTTCGAGGCGTTGGACGAGCTCGTCACGATCGTGGAGGAGGCGCGCGGGGTACCGATGACCTCGGGCTGCGTCGTTCCCCGCGGCGACGTGCTGGAGCTGCTCGACGACGTGCGGGACGCGCTCCCGCAGGAGCTCGACGACGCCCAGGACGTGCTCGACCACCGCGACGACGTGGTGTCCAAGGCGGAGGCGCAGTCCGGGAAGGCGATAGGGGACGCCAGGTCCGAAGCGGACCGCACCCTGTCCTCCGCGCGCGCCGAGGCCGAGCAGCTCGTCGCCGACGCCCAGGAGCAGGCCGACCAGCTCATCGCCGACGCCCGCGCCCACGCCGAGGAGTCGGTGACCGCGGGCCGCCGCGAGTACGAGGACTACGTGGGCCGCGCCCAGTCCGAGGCCGACCGCATGGTGCAGGCCGGCCGGGCCGCCTACGACCAGTCCGTGCACGAAGGCCGCTCCGAGCAGGCCCGGCTGGTCGCCGACACCGAGGTCGCGCAGGCCGCGCACGCCGAGGCCAGGCGCATCACCGAAGCCGCCCAGGAGGACGCGGAGCGGCTGCGCAGCGAGTGCGACGCCTACGTGGACGCGCGGCTCGCCGACTTCGAGGACCTGCTCAGCCGCACGCTGCGCACCGTGGGCAAGGGCCGCCAGCAGCTGCGCAGCCCGGTCGGCGTCCCGTTCGACTACGAGGAGACCCGGCACGGCGCGCCCGCCTACGAGGAGAACTGACCCGGCGGATCCACCGGTCCGCGCGTGCGACCGGGGTGATTCCGGGTGGTCGCGGCCGTGGCGTACCCTGAACGCGATGGCCGTGCGAGGTCCGTCCGGATGTGCTCCGGTCGCTTGGCCGGTTCCACTCGACGCTCGTCGATCCCGCATTCCGGAGCCTCCCGCTCCGCGGGCGCGGGCCGTGGACCCGGGTCCGGCGCCCGGTACCGGCCGGAGCTCCGCGCGCTGAGCGGTTCCGGCCGCTCGTGCCATCGCGGAACCGCACCTGGCCCGGCAGCACCGACCAGACGCGGTCGTTCAGCCGTCGGCTGGCACCTTGACCCGCCCCTTCGCTTCGACGAGATTCGTGATGTCCCAGAACCGTGATGCAGCAAGTGCCGCCCCGCAGGTCGGCCCGTGGGTGATCGACACCCGCGAGCTCGGCCACCGCGCGGGCAGCAGCCGCAGCTTCAGCCGCAGCGCCCCCGCGCCCGCCGGTTTCGGCCTGGACATGATCGGGGTGCCGGAAGGCGACCCCGTCCAGCTCGACGTGCTGGCGGAGTCGGTGGTGGAAGGGGTGCTGATCTCGGGCACCGCCACGGCGGAGTTCACCGGTGAGTGCGCGCGTTGCCTCGACCAGTTCTCCGAGGAGATCGAGATCGAGCTGCGCGAGCTGTACGCCTACCCGGACAGCACCACCGAGGCGACCACCGACGAGGACGAGGTCAGCCGCGTCGTCGACGAGCTGATCGACCTGGAGCCCGCGGTGCGGGACGCGATGCTGCTGACGATGCCCACGTCCCCGGTGTGCAGCGAGGACTGCGAAGGTCTGTGCACCGGGTGCGGGGTGAAGTGGGCCGAACTCGGCTCCGATCACACCCATGAGACGATGGACCCTCGCTGGGCCGCGCTGCGTGAGCGGTTCGGCGGGAACGAAGAGGAGAACTAGTCGTGGCCGTCCCCAAGCGCAAGATGTCCCGCTCCAACACCCGGCACCGCCGGTCCCAGTGGAAGGCCACCGCGCCGACCCTGGTGCAGTGCTCGAACCGGGCCTGCCGGGAGCAGAAGCTGCCGCACGTCGTCTGCCCGGCCTGCGGCCAGTACGACGGCCGCCAGGTCGTCCAGCCCGCCTGACGCGCGCGGATCGCGGAGTGGGGGGAAAGCAGTCCCGGAACCGCGTTGCGGACCGGGCCCCGTTGCTGTCAGCGCTCGGCGTCGAACTCGACGCCGAGCTGCTCACGCTCGCCCTGACGCACCGCTCCTACGCGTACGAGAACGGTGGTCTGCCGCCGAACGAGCGGCTCGAGTTCCTCGGCGACTCCGTGCTGGGCTTGGTGATCACCGACCGGCTGTACCGGGAGCACCCGGACCTGCCGGAAGGGCAGCTGGCGAAGTTGCGCGCGAGCTTGGTGAACATGCACGCGCTGGCCGGCGTGGCCCGGACCCTCGGTGAGGGCGGGCTCGGCAGGTACCTGCTGCTCGGCCGCGGTGAGGAGCTCACCGGCGGTCGGGACAAGGCGAGCATCCTGGCGGACAGCCTGGAAGCGGTGCTCGGCGCGGTGTACCTGGAGAACGGCATCGAGGTCGCCAGGGACCTGATCTACCGCCTGTTCGGCTCGTTGCTGACCGAGGCGCCGCAGCGCGGTGCCGGGTTGGACTGGAAGACGAGCCTGCAGGAGCTCACCGCGGCCACCGGCCGGGGCGTACCGGAGTACCGGGTGCAGGAACGCGGCCCTGATCACCGCAAGGAGTTCAGCGCGTTCGTGTCCGTGGCGGGCGACACCCTCGGCGAGGGTGACGGCCGGACCAAGAAGGAAGCCGAGCAGAAGGCCGCCGAGGCGGCGTGGCGCTCGTTGTCCGAGCGGGAGCAGAACGCTCAGGACGAGGCCGACCAGTCCGGGGAGGGAACCGGCGGGACGGACGAGTCCGCCGCGAGCGCCCCCGGCGGTTCGGCCCGCGACGGCGATCCGGCGTGATCGTCCTGCGTTAGAGCGAGTGCACTGCCGGTCGAGCGGTGGAACCTCCGGCGGCTCCGGCCGCCGCGGGATCCTCTGCTCGACCGGCTTTTTTCGCGCGCGCCGCGGCGCGCGCACCGACGTTCCGCCGCCGTCGCGCGGCGTTCCCCGGTGGTGCCGAAAGGTGGGCGCGTGCCCGAGTTGCCCGAGGTCGAGGTGGTGCGGCGCGGCGTCGCCGAGCACGTGACCGGACGGACCGTGTCCGCGGTGGACGTCCTGCACCCGCGCGCGGTGCGCAGGCACGTCCCCGGGCCGGAGGACTTCGCCGCCCGGCTGGCCGGGCGCACCGTCCACGGCGTGCGGCGGCGGGGCAAGTACCTGTGGCTGGTGCTGGACGAGGACGCGGCACCGCAGGCCACCGAGTTCGTCGGCACCGCGGACGCGCCCGGCGAGGCCCTGCTGACCCACCTGGGGATGAGCGGGCAGCTGCTGGTGCAACCGGTGGGGACCGCGGACGAGAAGCACCTGCGGGTGCGGTTCGCGTTCGCCGACGGCGGTCCCGAGCTGCGGTTCGTGGACCAGCGCACGTTCGGCGGCCTGGCCCTGGCCGACCAGGTGGAGGTCGGCGGCGTGCTGCTGCCGACGCCGGTGGCGCACATCGCGCCGGACCCGCTGGAGGAGGCGTTCGACGTCGACGCGGTGGTGGCGAAGCTGCGGTCGCGGCGCACCGGGGTGAAGCGGGCGCTGCTGGACCAGAGCCTGATCTCCGGCGTCGGCAACATCTACGCGGACGAGGCGCTGTGGCGGGCGAAGCTGCACTGGGCGCGGCCCACCGCCACGCTGACCCGCCCGGAGGTCCGGGCGCTGCTCGCGGCCGTCACCGAGGTGATGGGGGAGGCGCTGCAGGTGGGCGGGACCTCCTTCGACGCGTTGTACGTCAACGTCAACGGCGAGTCCGGCTACTTCGACCGGTCGCTCGCCGTGTACGGCCAGGCGGAGCGGCCCTGCCCGCGGTGCGGGGCGGTGGTGCGGCGGGACGCGTTCATGAACCGGTCGTCCTACAGCTGCCCGGTGTGCCAACCGGAACCCC
Source organism: Saccharopolyspora sp. 6V (assembly GCF_020176785.1). Taxonomy (NCBI): domain Bacteria; kingdom Bacillati; phylum Actinomycetota; class Actinomycetes; order Pseudonocardiales; family Pseudonocardiaceae; genus Saccharopolyspora; species Saccharopolyspora sp. 6V. The sequence continues at coordinate 137,260 of NZ_JAIUKB010000011.1, forward strand.
GCAACGCGCACCGGTGACGCGGGCGGGCCCCCCGGCTGCTGCGATGAACCGAGGGGCCCTGGACCAGTGCCACGCTCGAGCGGTGTCTCCTGACCCGGGCGTCGGCTACCCGTGCCCGCGCCGTGCGAATCACGCCGGTCGGGCTAGCGGGCGCCGGGGATCTCGCCGGTGGTGGTGACCTGCTCGGCGACGTCCCGGAGCTTGACGTTGCCGTGCTGCGAACTGGTCCGCAGCACGTCGAAGGCCTGGTCCTCGGAGATCTTGTAGCGCTCCATGACGATGCCGATCGCCTCCCCGATGAGCTGCCGGGTGGCGACCGCGGCGTGCAGCTGGGAGTCGACGCGGGCCGAGGAGAAGGCGACCGCGGCGTGCGAGGCCATGATCCAGCCGATCAGCTCGGAGTGTTCGGTGAAGGCGGCGGGCCGCGACGAGTAGAGGTTCAGCGCGCCGAGCTCGTCCTCCTCGGTGTAGAGCAGGAAGCCCATCATGCTGCCGATGCCCAGGTCGCGGGCCTTCGCCGCGTAGCGCGGCCAGTGCGGGGTGCTGGTCATGTCGCTGATGCGATACGCCTGCTCGCGGTGTTGCGCGGCGTCCAGGCACGGGCCTTCGCCGAGGTCGACCTGGATCTGATCGGAACGGGTGACCAGCTCGTGGGTGACCGACAGGGTCTCGGCCCGCCGCCCGCGTCCCGCGCCGTGCAGGGTCAGGATCCCGGCGTGCTCGCAGCCGTCGACCAGCCGCACCGCGTGCTCGCAGATGCGGTCCAAGGTGAGCTGCACGCTGCGCTGCGAGAGCAGGTCCCGCGACATGGTCGCCAACGCGATCGCCAGCTCCTCGGAGCCGTTGGACACGGTCACCTCCCGGTCGGTGGGCGATTTCCCCGGTCGGTACCCGTTCTGGAAGCCGCTGACACCCGCGCGGGAATGCCGCGGGCGGGGTGGGCGTTGTGCGGGGTGGTTGAGCAGCAGCCTCCGGACCCCGCACCGGCGACGTCGTCGCCTCGTCCGAGGGAGCTGCTCATGGCCCTGCACGAACGTTCACAGCTCACCGGCCCCAGCGCCGCGGAGCTCGGTTCCCTCGGCGCGTTCGACCCGCCTTCGGCGGGGGCGTGCGGCGTCTGCGGGCACCACACCTTGACCGCGCACCCGGGCGCGGGTCTCCGCTCCGACGCGGGTGACCGGATGGTGTGCCGGGTCTGCGGTGCGCACCGGGTCGGCTGAGGTGGTCGATGCGGAGCAGCACGGTGCCGTGGGCGGGGACGTCGGCGGTGAGCGGGCCGGTGGTGCCGTCGTTCAGGTTCCGGGCGAGGCGCGCTCCGGCGGGGAGGCCCAGTTCGGCGGGGCCCGTGGTGATGCGGGCCGGGGTGTCGGCCTGGTTGTGGAGGGCGATGGCGGTGCCGTCGAGCAGCGGCTTCACCCACACCTGGTGGTCGCCGCCGCGAACCCGGTGCGCGGCCGCGCCCAGCGGGTCCTGGTCCACGGCGAGCAGTTCGGGATCGGTGAGCAGCGCGCGGTCCGCCTCGGACATCGTGCGGGGATCGTTGCCCGCGATGAGCGGGGCGGCGAACATGGCCCACATGCTCAGGTGGGTGCGCTCCTCGTCGGGGGTGAGCCCGGCGTAGCCGTTCACGCCGTGCACGCCGACCTCCAGCATGTCCGGGTCGTTCCAGCAGCCCGGGCGCACCCGATCTGCCAGTCCACTGTGGACGTCGATGATGTTGCGCACGCCCATCGGATGTTCGTTGCGGTGCCCGGAATCCCACACCGGCTGGATGTCCTCGGTGGTGCGCGCCAGGTGCGCGACCCCGCACCAGTCCTCCGATTCCCCCGGCTCGCCGGGGAAGTTGCTGTTCGGGTTGGTGCTGTAGACGATCGGCCTGCCGGTGGCGGCGAGCGCGTCGCGCATCGCGGTGAACGCGACGCGCACGTTGCGGGTGGAACCGCCGCCGGAGCACCAGTCGTACTTGAGGTAGTCAACGCCCCAGGACGCGAAGGTCCGGGCGTCCTGCACCTCCCGGTCGCCGCTGCCGGTCGCACCCGGGTAGGCGCCGGTGCGCTGCGCGCAGGTCCGCACGTTCGGCGACGCGTAGATCCCGAACAGCAGGCCCTGCGCGTGCAGGTGTTCGCCGAGCGCCGCCATGCCGCTGGGAAAGCGGGTGCGGTCGGCCCGCAGGTTCCCGGCGGCGTCGCGGTCCGGCTCGTACCAGCAGTCGTCCACCACGACGTAGCGGTAGCCCGCGTCGCGCATCCCCGACGCCACCATCGCGTCCGCGACACCGCGGATCTTCGCCTCGTCGATGTCGCAGCCGAAGGTGTTCCAGCTGTTCCAGCCCATCGGCGGGGTGGCCGCGGGCGGCACCGGAAGCGGCCCCCCCGCGGCGGTGTCCCGGGGCGGGGCGCTGGTGCCCGCCAGCGCGAGCACGACCAGCAGGGCGAGCGCGATGCTCGGCACCCGGCGAGCGGTTCCCCTCGGCATCAGTGCCGGTTCGCGCAGTCGTAGAGCCGGGTCGGGGCGTCCTCCCCGCCGGTACCGGTCGTCGGCCCGGAGCCGGTCGTCGCGGCCGTGCCGCCGTACTCGGCCGGGTCGACGGCGGTGCAGTGCTCGGCGACCCAGGCCATCGACTCGTCGACGACGCGGGTGTCGACCTCCTCGCCCGTGCTCCGCACCCCGGAGCTGCCGTTGGTCCACACGTAGCGCAACTCGCCTTCCTCGACGTAGGTCCGCAGCCGGTCGACGGTAGGGGCCGGGTCGTTGCCGTTGTAGCCGCCGACGGCCATCACCGGCTCGCCGGTGTCCAGGATGATCGGCGCGGCCACCATGGCACCGACGACGGCGACCAGCCAGGTCTCGTCCCGGTGGTGGTCGGTGAGGTAGCGGACCACCTCGTCGCTGACCTCGGTGCTCTGGCCGCCGGGGCCGCCGCGGCGGCCGTCGCCGCCCGTCCGGGAGCCCTGGCCGTCGCCGTTCCGGCCGTCCGGGACCTGCCCGCCCGAACCGGGGCCGTCCGCGTTCGGATCGTTCCCGTTCGGGGCGGCCGAGTCCCGGCCGCCGGAGTCCTGCCCGTCGGCGCTCGGCGCGCCCGGGCTCCGCCCGTCGGCCCCGGGTCCACCACGACCGTCCGGGCCGGGACCGCCTTGACCGCGCCCCGGGCCGCCACCGCCCGGGCCGCCCTGCGCGGAGGGCCCGGCGGACGGGAACGTCGCCTGGATCGGCGTGCTCAGCGCGGTCAGCGCGTAGGCCGTCGGCCCGGACAGCACCGCGACCAGCCCGGCCAGCAAGGCCGCCAGCGCGAGCTTCGCCCGCATCCGCCGCTGCCGGGGGACGGCGAGCAGCGCTACCAGCGCCAGCACCGACACCGTGGTGAGCACCGCGATCAGCGGCGGCAGCCAGCCGATCCAGTCGGGGTCCAGCACCGCGCACGCCCACGCCCCGGTCGCCGCGATCGACAGCGGCAGCAGCGCGCCCCACCCGGCCGAGACCCGGAACAGCCGCACCATGCACACCACGCCGATGCCGGCCACGGCCGCGAGCGGTGCCGCGAGCGCCACCGAGTAGTACGGGTGCCAGATGCCGGAGGCGAAGGTGAACACCGCCGCGGTCACCAGCAGGGTTCCCAGCCACAGCAGGAGATCCGCGCGCTGCGCGTCCCGCGCGGGCCGCCGCCGCAGGTGCACCAGCGCGGCGATCGCACCGCACAGCGCCAGCGGGAACAGCCAGGAGATCTGCCCGGCCACCTGGTCGCTGATCAGCCGGGTGAGCCCCTCGTCGCCGCCCCCGGGACCGCCCATCCCGCCGGGGCCGCCACCGCCGGGCGGCATCCCGCCCGGCATCCCGCCGCCACCTCCGCCGCCGGTCATCCCGGGCGACATGATGTGGTTCTGCCCGAGCACCCGCCCGAGCCCGTTGTAGCCGAGCAGCAGGTCCAGCACCGTGTTGTCCGTGCTGCCGCCGACGTAGGGCCGCGAGGCGGCGGGCACCGCGTCCACCGCGACCAGCCACGAGGCGCTCACCCCGGCCAGCACCAGCCCGGCGACGCCGAGGTTCAGCAGCTTCCGCGGCCACCGCGGCCGGGCCGCCACCAGGTACACCACCGCGATCACCGGGACGACGAAGTACGCCTGCAGCATCTTGACGTTGAACGCGAGGCCGATCGCCACCGCGCTCCACACCAGCGGCGAGAGCTTCCCGGAGCGGATCGCGTTGGACGCGCCCCAGATCGCGAGCGCGGTCAGCAGCACCAGCAGCCCGTCCGGGTTGTTGTGCCGCGCCATCGCCACCGCGATCGGCGTCACCGCCAGCACCAGCGCCGCCAGCAGGCCCGCGGCGTGCCCGAAGGAACGCCGCACCAGGTGGTGCACCACGGCCACGGTGAGCACGGCGAACACGGCCTGCGGCACCAGCAGGCTCCACGTGTTGAAGCCGAACGCCCGCGCCGACAGCGCCTGCACCCACAGCGCCAGCGGCGGCTTGTCCACGGTGATGAACGAGGCCGCGTCCAGCGAGCCGTAGAAGAACGCCTTCCAGCTCTGCGTCATGCCCAGCACCGTCGCCGAGTAGTACGTGTTCGCCCACTCGTTGATCGACAGCGCCCAGGTGTCGAGCACCGCCGCGACCGCGAGCACCGCGATCAGCGCCGGCCGCGCCCACACCGGGTCCGTCCTCCTGCCCAGCACCCACCGGGCCGCCCGGGACCGTTCCTGCTCCACCGCGTCACTCCTCCGCTCGCCGTCGGCCCCGACGGTGGACGGCGAAGCTGGGAATCGGCTGGACGTCCGCCGCGCACTCCTCGACCGGTCCGGCGGCCGTTCGTGCAGCACCCGCCGCTCCGGGCCGGGAGCGGGCGCGCGCGGCGGTCGCGGATTCCCAGCGAACTCCCACCTCGTACCGAGGCCCTGGACAACCCGGCGGTGCTTCATGGAACCCGGGTCGCCAGTGCTGCCGGCCGTGATGTCAGGAGCGGGAGAACGTGGAAAGGGATGAACGTGATGCCGCAAGGAAGTGTCGAGACCGCGCGCCGGGGGGCGATGGCGCGCGAGACGGCGACGGTCGATCTGGTGATCCCGGTCTACAACGAGGAGCGTTCGCTGCCCGGGTGCCTGCACGTGCTCCGGGACCACCTCGAGCACGACTTCCCGTTCAACTGGACGATCACGGTCGTCGACAACGCCAGCACCGACGGGACGCTGCGCGTCGCCCACGAGCTGGCCGAGTCGATGCCCAACGTGCGGGTGCTGCACCTGGACCGCAAGGGCCGGGGACTGGCGCTGCGCACCGCGTGGGGCTACAGCGACGCGGACGTGGTGGTCTACATGGACGTGGACCTCTCCACCGGGTTGGACGGGCTGCTGCCGCTGGTGGCGCCGCTGGTCAACGGGCATTCGGACCTGGCCATCGGGTCCCGGCTGGCGCCGGGCTCGCGCACCATCCGCGGGGCGAAGCGGGAGCTGATCTCGCGGGCCTACAACAAGGTGATCCGCTGGACGCACGGCGCGCGGTTCTCCGACGCGCAGTGCGGGTTCAAGGCGGCGCGCACCGACGTGATCCGGCCGCTGCTGCGCAAGGTCGAGGACGATTCCTGGTTCTTCGACACCGAACTGCTGCTGCTGGCCGAGCACAACGGGCTGCGGGTGCACGAGGTGCCGGTGGACTGGGTCGAGGACGTCGACACCCGCGTCAACGTCACCAAGACCGCCACCGACGACCTCGCCGGGCTGCTGCGGGTGGCGCGGGCGAAGCTGACCGGTGCCGCCACCGTCGAGGGCCTGCCGCGGCGACCGGAACCGCGCGCCGCGCACCCGCAGGCGGTGCTCGCGGAGCGGGAGAACGGCCTGCTGTGGCAGCTGTTCTCCTTCGGCATCATCGGCATCTTGTCCACAGTGGCCACGTCGGTGCTGTACGCGCTGCTGCGGTCGTGGTGGCCGCCGCTGGTGGCGAACCTGGTGGCGCTGACCGTGACGACCCTGTGGAACACCGAGGCGAACCGCCGGTTCACCTTCGTCGGGCGGGCCGCGTCGTCCGGGCGGGTGCACGTGCAGGGGCTGGTGGTGTTCGCCCTGTACTACGTGGTGACCTCCGGCGCGCTGCTGGCGCTCGACGCCGCGGTTCCGGACGCCTCCCGCTGGCTGGAGGTGCTGGTGCTGATCGCCTCCTCGGTCGTCGGCACCGCGCTGCGCTTCGTACTGCTGCGGTCCTGGGTGTTCCGCCCGAGGACGCCGCAGCCCACTCCCGTTCCCTCCTCCGAAAAGGAAGCAGCATGACCACGGTCGCACTCGGCGCACCCGCAGCGGACGCCGTCGACGCACCCCGGCGGAGGCGGTGGCAGCCGTTCGCGCTCGGCGCGATCTGCCTGCTCGCCGCGGTCCTCTACGCGTGGGGGATCGGCTCGTCCTGGGGCAACACGTACTACTCGGCGGCGGTCAAGTCGATGTCGCAGAGCTTCGAGAACTTCCTGTTCGGGTCGTTCGACCCGGCCGGGGTGGTCACCGTGGACAAGCCGCCGATGGCGCTGTGGGTCCAGGTGGTGTCCGCGAAGATCTTCGGCTTCAGCCGGTTCGCGGTGCTGTTCCCGCAGGTCGTGATGGGCGTCGCCGGGGTGTTCCTGCTGCACCGCGTGGTGCGCCGGTGGGCGGGGGAGCACGCCGCGCTGCTGGCGGCGCTGGTCATGGCGCTGACGCCGATCACGGTGGCGATCAACCGGGACAACAACCCGGACACGCTGCTGGTGCTGCTGGTGCTGGGCGCCGCCTACGCGCTGACCCGGGCCGTCTCGGCGGAGCGCGCCTCCCGCGCGACCTGGTGGCTGGTGGGTGCGGCGGCGCTGGTCGGCTGCGGGTTCCTGACGAAGATGTTGCAGGCGTGGATGCTGCTGCCGGTGTTCATCGCGGTGTACCTGGTGGGTCGGCGGGCGCCCTGGGGGCGCAAGGCGCTGGACCTGGTGGCGGCCGCGGTGACCGTGCTGGTCACCTCGTTCTGGTGGGTGGCGGCGACGGTGCTGTGGCCGTCGCCGAAGCCCTACATCGGGGGCAGCGAGGACGGCTCCGCGCTGGACCTGATCTTCGGCTACAACGGGTTCGGCCGGATCTTCGGCGGCGAGGGCAACGGCGGAGGCGGGGGCTCCTCCTCCGGCGGTGGTCCTGGCGGTGGCGGGCCCGGTGGCGGCGGTGGTTTCTCCGGTGAGTCCGGGCTGCTGCGGTTCGCGAACGAGCAGCTCGCCGGGCAGATCAGCTGGCTGTTCCCGCTGTGCGCGCTGGTGCTGATTTCCGTCGTGGTGGGGGCGGTGCTGCGGCGCCGCGCCGGGGAGCCGGGCGACCGCTTCGAGGCCGCGGGCTGGGTGCTGTGGGGCGGCTGGCTGGTGTTCATCTGGCTGATGTTCAGCTTCGCCCAGGGCACGATGCACCCGTACTACACGACGATGCTGGCGCCCGCGGTCGGCGCGGTGGCCGGGGCCGGGCTGGTCCGGTTCTGGAAGTCGTACCGGTCGGGCGCGGGCAAGGGGTGGCTGCTGCTGCCGCTGGGCGTGGTGCTCACCGTGGCGTGGGCGGCGGTGCTGGTGTTCCGCAACGCCGACTGGAACGGCTGGGCCGGGTACCTGGCCATCGGGCTGGGCGTGCTCGCGGTGCTCGCGCTGCTGCTCGGCCGCGGCAGGGGCGCCGTGGGCACGGTGGCGCTGACGTTGTCGCTGGCCGCGGTGCTGGCGGTGCCGAGCGTGTGGTCGGCGGCGACGGCGTTCGCGTCGGACGGCGGAGGCGGCATGGGCGGGGCGAACCCGACGGCCGGTCCGTCCACCGGCATGGGCGGTCCGGGCGGCGGCGGTCCCGGTGGTGGTGGTCCTGGTGGCATGCCGGGGCGCGACGGGCAGGACTCCCGGGGGCAGGACGGGCCGGACCAGAACGCCCAGGGCTCGCAGGACCGGAACTCGCGGCCCGGCGGCGGGCAGTCCCGCGGCGGCCCCGGCGGCATGAGCGACGAGTCCCTCACCGACGAGCAGGAGTCGCTGCTGGCGTACGTGACCGCGCAGGCCGGTGACCGGGAGATCCCGCTCGCCGTCGAGGGCGGGGCGCACGGCGCGGGCTCCTACATCATCAACAGCGATGTCCGGGTGATCGGCATGGGCGGGTTCACCGGCAGCGACGACGCCCCGTCGGTGGTGCAGCTGGCCTCCTGGCAGGAGGCCGGGCAGCTCGGTTTCGTGCAGCTCGGCGGCATGGGCGGCCCCGGCGGCGGTGGTCCCGGTGGCGGTGGTCCGGGCGGTACGTCCGGGCAGCGGCCCCAGGACGGCCAGAACCAGGACGATCAGGCCCAGGACGGCCGCTCGCAGGGCGGCGGGATGCCCGGCGGCCAGGGCGGTGCCGCCACCGAGCGCCAGGAGTGGGTGGAGCAGCACTGCACCCTGGTGGACGCCGCCACCTACGGGGGCACCGGCTCCGAGCAGGACGGCCAGTCCTCCGGCGGTCTCTACGACTGCCGGGGCTGAGCCCCTGCCGCCGGGCCCGCGCGCCGGCCCGGTGGCGGAGCCGGCCGGGGCGCCCCGGGTCGCGTTCGACGACGAGCGCGCCCCGGGGCGTCCTGGCCCGCAGGCCGTTCCCAGCATCCGTTCAGCGAGTCCCCAGCCGAGTGAGAGATCCTTGCCCCGTGGTTGATGCGAAGGCGCCGTCGGCGCGCGTACTGGTCGTCGATGACGAGCCGAACATCCTGGAACTGCTCACCGCCGCCCTGCGGCTGAGCGGTTTCGAGGTGCGCGGCGCCGCCAGCGGAGCCGAGGCGTTGCGCGCCGCGAGCGATTTCCGCCCGCACATCGTGGTGCTGGACGTGATGCTGCCGGACCAGGACGGCTTCACGGTGGCGCGGCGGCTGCGCGAGGGCGGGGACGCGGTGCCGGTGCTGTTCCTGACGGCGCGGGACGCGGTGGAGGACCGGATCGCGGGGCTCACCGCGGGCGGCGACGACTACGTGACGAAGCCGTTCAGCCTGGACGAGGTGGTGCTGCGGTTGCGCGCGATCCTGCGCCGTGCCCAGCCGGAGCAGGTCGCCGAACCGGATTCGCGGCTGCGCTACCAGGACCTGGAGCTGGACGAGGAGACCTACGAGGTGCGGCGAGCCGGGCAGCTGGTGAACCTGTCTCCGACGGAGTTCAAGCTGCTGCGCTACCTGCTGATCAACGCGGAGAAGGTGGTCAGCAAGGGCCAGATCCTGGACCGGGTGTGGAACTACGAGTTCGGCGGGGACAGCCGCATCGTCGAGTCCTACATCAGCTACCTGCGCCGCAAGGTCGACTTCACCCGGCCCGCGCTGATCCACACGATCCGCGGCGTCGGCTACGTGCTGCGCATCCCGCCGGAGGAGCGTCCCCGATGCTGACCCGGATGCGGCGGTTCACCCGCACCTTGCGCGGCAGGTTGCTGCTGCTGCTGATCGGCGCGACGGTGACCGGCCTGGTGGCGATGGGCTTCGCCAGCCAGCTGCTGCTGCGGGATTCGCTGCTGGACAAGCTGGACGGGCGGCTGCACGAGATGGCGCGCCCGTGGCTGGACGACCGGCCGCGCCCGATGCCCGGCGAGGGACCGGAGGACCACGGCTCGGGGCCGCGGCTGCCCACCGAGTTCCGGGCGCTGCTGTTCGACGAGGAAGGCCGGTTGTGGTCGGTGGCCGGTCCGACGGAGACCGATCCGCGGCAGCCGATGATCCGCCGGCCGGGTCCGGTCGGCGAGATCATCACGGTGCCGGACCGCTCCGGCGGCTCGGATTGGCGGGTGCTCACCGAGAGCCGGCCGAACGGGGAGAAGGTGGCGCTGGCGCTGTCCACCGGCGACGTCAACCAGACCTTGCAGTGGCTGACCATCATCGAGCTGGTGGTGGGCGGGATCGTGGTGGTGCTGCTGGCGGCGGCGTCGATGGTGACGGTGCGGCTGGGGTTGCGGCCGCTGACCCGCATCGAGCACACCGCGCACGCCATCGCCACCGGCGACCTGGAACGCCGCGTCGCCGACCAGGACCCGAGCACGGAGACGGGCAGGCTGGGCGCGGCGCTGAACACGATGCTGGGCAGGCTGGTGGCCGCGCTGCAGCAGCGGGAGCAGTCCGAGCACCGGTTGCGCCGGTTCGTCGCGGACGCCTCGCACGAGCTGCGCACCCCGCTGACCTCGATCCGCGGTTTCGCCGAGCTGTACCGGCGCAGCGACTCGCCGGGGGAGCAGGACGTGCGGATGATGATGTCCCGCATCGAGAGCGAAGCGGTGCGGATGGGCGCGCTGGTGGAGGACCTGCTGCTGCTGGCCCGCCTGGACCGGGAGCGCACGATCGACCTGGTGGACCTGGACCTGGTGCCGCTGGCCACCGACATCGCGGGCGACGCGCGGGTGCGGGACCCGGGTCGCGAGATCGAGCTGGTGGTGCCGGAGCGCGCGGTGCGGGTGCTGGGGGACGGCCCGCGGTTGCGGCAGGTGCTGACGAACCTGATGACGAACGCGCTGGTGCACACGACACCGGGCACGCCGGTGCGGGTGGAGGTGGCGCACGGTTCGGCGCGCGACGGGGTGTTCGCGGCGGGAGCCGAGGTGCGGCCGGGCACCGCGATGGGCGTGGTGTCGATCAGCGATGCCGGGCCGGGGATCCCGCCGGAGCACGCGCAGCGGATTTTCGACCGGTTCTACCGGGTGGACGACGGGCGCGAGCGCTCGGAGGGCGGCACCGGCCTGGGCCTGGCGATCACCGCGGCGATCGCGGAGGCGCACAACGGCCGGGTGGAGCTGGCCACGAGCCCGTCCGGTTCGATCTTCCGCCTGCTGATCCCGTTGAGCTGACGCGCGAACGCCCCCACCGGCACCCGAACCGGTGGGGGCGTTCACCAGGGGTGGGGGGGGGGGGGGCGCGCCCGGGCCGCGGCCCGCGCGCGCCCCCCCCCCCCCCCCCCCCCCCCCCCCGGGCCGGGGGCGGGGGGGGGGGGGGGGGGGCGGGGGGGGGGGA
>NZ_JAIUKB010000011.1:148229-156424 GCF_020176785.1 Saccharopolyspora sp. 6V
ACACTCTTTTTATCCACCCCCCCACCCCCAATGGTGTAGTGGGTTGGGACTCGTGGGCTCGGAGATGTGTATAAGACACAGCCCCGCAGAGCAGGACGGGCCGAGCGGCGGACCAGCGGCCCGATCAGCGCTCGATCAGAGCTTGATGGTCGGGTTGTGCAGGTCGAACCAGGTGGAGACGTCGAGCGCGCGCTCGAACACGTTCCGGGTCGGGGTGTCCACTTCGGACGGATCGAGGTTCGCGGCCTCGCGCACCCAGTCGGCGTTGAGCAGTTCCAGCGCCCGGTCCCCGTTCGAGATGAGCTCCTTGACCTGCTTCTGCAGCTCGGCGGCGTAAGCCGGGTCCTGGGTCGACGGGTACGGGCTCTTCACCCGGTCCACCACGGACTTCGGCAGCACGTCGGCGGAGGCGCCGCGCAGCAGGCTCTTCTCCCGGCCGTCGTAGGTCTTGAGCGACCAGGGCGCGTTGAACACGTACTCGACGAGCCGGTGGTCGCAGAACGGGACGCGGACCTCCAGGCCCACCGCCATCGACATCCGGTCCTTGCGGTCCAGCAGCATCCGCACGAAGCGGGTCAGGTGCAGGTAGCTGATCTCCCGCATCTTCGCCTCGAACGGGCTGTCCGAGTCGAGCGTGGGCATGCCCGCGATGGCCGCCTCGTACTCCGAGCTGATGTAGCCGGGGATGTCGAGGGTGTCGGCGACCGACTTGTCCAGGACGCGGGGGCCCTCGGCCTGCTGGGTGTTGAAGGCGGCCAGCCACGGGAAGGTGCGCGCCTGCTGCACCTTCGGGTCGTGGAACCACTTGTAGCCGCCGAAGACCTCGTCGGCGGACTCGCCGGACAGCGCCACGGTCGAGTGGCCGCGGATGGCCTTGAACAGCAGGTACAGCGAGTTGTCCATGTCGCCGAGGCCCATCGGGAAGTCCCGGGACTGCACGGCGGCGCGGCGCACGGCCGGGTCGGCGAGGGCCTGCGGGTCGAGCACGATGTCCTGGTGCTGCGAGCCGACGTGCTTGTGCACGTCCTGCACGAACGGGCCGTCGGGGGTCGCGCGCATCTCGTCGGGCTGGAAGTTCTCGGTCTGGCCGACGAAGTCCACGGCGAAGCTGCGGACCTTCTCGCCCTGCGCGGCGAGCTGCTGGGCGGACAGCGCGGTCAACGCGCTGGAGTCGAGGCCACCGGAGAGCAGCAGGCACCGCGGCACGTCGGCGACGAGCTGGCGGCGCACGATGTCGTCGAGCAGTTCGCGGACGTGCGCGACGCTGGCTTCCTGGTCGTCGGTGTGCTCGACGGCGTCGAGGCTCCAGTAGGTGTGCTCGCGCAGGCCGTTGCGGTCGAAGGTGACGACGGTGCCGGGCACGACCTCGCGCATGCCCTGCCAGATGGCCCGGCCGGGGGACTTGGTGACGGAGAACAGCTCGCGCAGCCCGTCGGCGTCGACGACCTTCTCCACCTCGGGGTTGGCCAGGATCGCCTTCGGCTCGGAGCCGAACAGCAGGCCGTTCTCGGTCTGCTGGTAGTACAGCGGCTTGATGCCCATCCGGTCGCGGATCAGCAGCAGCTGCTCGGTGCGGGTGTCCCAGACGGCGAAGGCGTACATGCCGTTGAGCTTCTCGGCGACGTCGGCGCCCCACTCCAGGTAGCCGTGCAGCACGACCTCGGTGTCGGAGTCGGTGTCGAAGCGGTGGCCGCGGCGGCGGAGTTCGTCGCGCAGCTCGGTGAAGTTGTAGGCCTCACCGCTGTAGACGAGCCCGACCTTGCCGTCGGGGGTGTCGACCTCCATCGGCTGGGCGCCGCCGGGCAGGTCGATGATGGCGAGCCGCCGGTGGCCGAGCGCCGCGTGCGGCTGGACCCAGGTTCCCGCCCCGTCCGGCCCGCGGCAGGCCATCGTGTCGCACATCGCGTCGATGACCGGTTGTTCCCGGGTGAGGTCTCGGCGGAAATCGATCCAGCCGGAGATGCCGCACATGGCGTAGCTCCCTTCGCGAAGGTTCTTACTTAGTCAAGGTAACTACTTTGTTGCATCGACGAAACCAATCCGCGGTGTCGAACTCGGTGCGTGACAACGCCCAGACCTGCCAAAACGGTCGAAAAACCACGAGCGATACCGGTGTTCCCACGCATCGCGGCAGGTAACGCGGTCGTAACGCGGTCCGTACCGACGTGCGGTGAGGGACGCCACGCCCTCACCCGGACGGACCACGGACGCCGCCGGCGTAAGCAGCGCGTCAAGACCGCCGCTCCCCGCGTCAAACCACCGTCAGCAGCCCTGTCCGCGCCCCGCGCGACGACGTTGAGTGGGGGAGACGGCGCCACCGGGGCGCCCCGCATCGAAGGAGGCGCGCGGAGATGGCGGACCTCGCCTGCGCGCTCGTGCTGATCGGTGGGTTCCTCGTGCTCGCGCTGAGCCTGCGCGGTCTGGAGCGGTTGTGATCGCCCTCCTCGCCAACGCCGCGGGCGGCCTGCTCGCGCTGCTGCTCATCGCCTTCCTGTTCGTCGCCCTGATCAGGCCGGAGAAGTTCTGATGTCCTCCCTCGCGGTCGGCCTCACCCAGGTCGGCCTCCTCGTCCTCGCCCTGGCGGTCTGCTACCGGCCGCTCGGCGACCACATGGCGCGCGCCTACACCGACGACCGGCACTGGCGGGTGGAGCGCGGGCTCTACCGGGTGCTGCGCGTCGACGGCGACGCCGGGCAGCGCTGGACGACCTACGCGGCCGCGGTGCTCGCGTTCTCGTTCGCCTCCGTCGTGCTGCTGTACCTGCTGCAGCGGCTGCAGGGCTTCCTGCCGCTGGACTTCGGGCGCGGTCCCGTTGACCCGGCCACCGCGTTCAACACCGCGGTCAGCTTCGCGACCAACACCAACTGGCAGTCCTACGTGCCGGAGCAGGTGCTCGGGCACACCGTGCAGCTGGCCGGGCTCACCGTGCAGAACTTCCTGTCCGCCGCGGTCGGCATGGCCGTCGCCGTCGCGCTGGTGCGCGGGTTCACCCGCTCCGGCACCGACCGGATCGGGAACTTCTGGGTGGACCTCACCCGCGGCGTGGTGCGCGTCCTGCTGCCCATCGCGGCCGTGGCCGCGGTGCTGCTGGTGGGGCTCGGCGCGGTGATGAGCTTCGCGCCCGGCCTGCACGTCGTCGGCCTCGACGGGCAGCAGCACACCATCGCCACCGCGCCGATCGCGAGCCAGGAGGCCATCAAGGACCTCGGGGCCAACGGCGGCGGCGTGCTCAACGCGAACTCCGCCCACCCGTTCGCGAACCCGAACGGGGTCAGCAACCTGCTGCAGATCTTCCTGCTCCTGCTGATCCCGGTGAGCCTGACCCGCACCTTCGGCACCATGGTCGGCGACCGCAGGCAGGGCCGGGTGCTGCTGTCGGTGATGGCCGGGCTGTTCACTGCGCTGCTGGCCGTCGTGTGGTGGGCCGAGGCGCACCCGAACGGTCCGGCGGCGCTCGCCGCGGGCGGTGCGCTGGAGGGCAAGGAGGCGCGCTTCGGCACCTACCTGTCCGGGCTGTTCGCCGTCGCCACCACCGGCACCTCCACCGGCGCGGTGAACTCGGCGCACGACAGCCTCAGCGGGCTCGGCGGCGGAGCGGTGCTGCTGAACATGCTGCTCGGCGAGGTCGCGCCCGGCGGGGTCGGTTCCGGGCTGTACGGCATCCTCGTGCTCTCGGTGCTCGCCGTGTTCCTGGCCGGGCTGATGGTGGGGCGCACCCCCGAATACCTGGGCAAGAAGCTCGGCCGCCGGGAGATCACCGCCGCCGCGCTGTCGATCCTGGTGATGCCCGCGCTGGTGCTGGTCGGCACCGGCGCCGCCATCGCGCTGCCCGCCACGTCCGGGGCGATGGCGAACTCGGGGGCGCACGGGCTCAGCGAAGTGCTCTACGCGTACGCGTCCGCCGCCAACAACAACGGCAGCGCGTTCGCCGGGCTCACCGCCACCGACGACTTCTTCCAGACCACCCTGGCGCTGGCCATGCTGTTCGGCAGGCTGCTGCCGATCATGGCGGTGCTGATGCTGGCCGGGGCGCTCGCCCGCCAGCGGCGCATCCCGGCCGGTGCGGGCACGCTGCCCACCACCGGACCGCTGTTCGCAGGCCTGCTCGCAGGCACCGTCGTCCTCGTCGCCGCGCTGACCTTCCTGCCCGCGCTGGCGCTCGGCCCGATCGCGGAGGCACTGGCATGACCGCCGTCCTGACCGAATCCCCGGAATCCGCCGGGGACCGGCGATCCCCGCAGCGCGGGCGCGCCGTCGCCGCCGGGTCGTTCCGGCCGCGGCAGCTGCTCGCCGCCTTGCCGCAGGCCCTGCGCAAGCTGCACCCGAAGCACCAGCCGGCGAACCCCGTCATGCTCGTCGTGTGGGTCGGCTCGGTGCTCAGCACCGCGCTCGCCGTCGTCGAGCCCAGCGCCTTCGGCATCGCCGTCGCCGCCTGGCTGTGGTTCACCGTGCTGTTCGCGAACCTCGCCGAAGCGGTCGCCGAAGGACGCGGCCGCGCGCAGGCGGAATCGTTGCGGCGCACCAGGTCCGAGGCCGTCGCCCGCCGGATCGGCGAGCACGGCGAGGAACGGGTCGCGGGCACCGGCCTGCGCATCGGC
Organism: Saccharopolyspora sp. 6V; assembly: GCF_020176785.1. Classification (NCBI taxonomy): domain Bacteria; kingdom Bacillati; phylum Actinomycetota; class Actinomycetes; order Pseudonocardiales; family Pseudonocardiaceae; genus Saccharopolyspora; species Saccharopolyspora sp. 6V. The sequence goes on from NZ_JAIUKB010000011.1 coordinate 152,828, forward strand.
GACCGCGTCGTCGTCGAAGCGGGCGAGGTGATCCCCGGCGACGGCGACGTCGTCGAGGGCATCGCCACCGTCGACGAATCCGCCATCACCGGCGAATCCGCCCCCGTCATCCGCGAATCCGGCGGCGACCGGTCCGCGGTGACCGCCGGGACCACGGTCCTGTCCGATCGGATCGTCGTGCGGATCACCACCGCTCCCGGCGAGACCTTCGTGGACCGGATGATCGCGCTCGTCGAAGGCGCGCAGCGGCAGAAGACGCCGAACGAGATCGCGCTGACGATCCTGCTGTCCACGCTCACCATCATCTTCCTGCTCGCGGTGACCGCGCTGCAGCCGCTGGCCGGCTACTCCGGCGGGCTGCTGCCGGTGGTGACGCTGACCGCGCTGCTGGTGTGCCTGATCCCCACCACGATCGGGGCGCTGCTGTCGGCGATCGGCATCGCGGGCATGGACCGGCTGGTGCAGCGCAACGTGCTCGCCAAGTCCGGGCGCGCCGTGGAGGCCGCCGGGGACGTGGACACGCTGCTGCTGGACAAGACCGGCACCATCACCTTCGGGAACCGGCGCGCCACCGCGCTCGTCCCGGTCGGCGGGGCCACCGACGCCGAGCTGGCCGAGGTGGCGGTGCTCTCCAGCCTCGCCGACCCGACCCCCGAAGGCGTCAGCATCGTCGAGTTCTGCCGCGAGCACCACGAGATCCCCGCCGCCCCGGCCGACGGGGAACCGGTGGAGTTCACCGCGCAGACCCGGATGAGCGGCCTCGACCTGCCCGGCCGCCGCATCCGCAAGGGCGCGATCAGCGCGGTCCGCGAGTGGGTGCGCGCGGGCGGCGGCACCGTCGAGTCCGAAGTGGACACCATCGCGGACGGCATCGCCCGGGACGGCGGCACCCCGCTCGCCGTCGCCGAGGAGCGGGACGGCGCGTTCCGCGTCGTCGGCGTGGTGCGGCTCTCCGACGTGGTCAAGCCCGGCATGGCCGAGCGCTTCGCCGAACTCCGCGCCATGGGCATCCGCACCGTCATGGTCACCGGCGACAACGCGCTCACCGCCGCCGCCATCGCCCGCGAGGCCGGTGTGGACGACCACCTCGCCGAGGCCAAGCCCGAGGACAAGATGGCGCTGATCCGCCGCGAGCAGGACGGCGGCAGGCTCGTCGCGATGACCGGGGACGGCACCAACGACGCGCCCGCGCTCGCGCAGGCCGACGTCGGCGTCGCCATGAACACCGGCACGGCCGCCGCGAAGGAGGCCGGGAACATGGTGGACCTGGACTCCGACCCGACCAAGCTCATCGAGATCGTCGAGATCGGCAAGCAGCTGCTCATCACCCGCGGCGCGCTGACCACCTTCAGCATCGCCAACGACCTGGCGAAGTACTTCGCGATCCTGCCCGCGCTGTTCGTCGCGATCTACCCGCAGCTGGGCCGGTTGAACGTGATGCAGCTGGCCACGCCGTCCTCCGCGATCCTGTCCGCGGTGATCTTCAACGCGCTGATCATCGTGGCGCTGATCCCGCTGGCGCTGCGCGGCGTGCGGTACCGGCCGTCGAGCGCGGCGGCGCTGCTGCGGCGGAACCTGCTGCTGTTCGGCGTCGGCGGCGTGCTCAGCCCGTTCTTGGGGATCTGGCTCATCGACCTCGTGGTGGGCCTCATCCCCGGCCTGGGGTGAGGCGCCGGACTTCGGTTGCGAGGTGGGTCGGGTGGCGGAACCTCAGCGGTTCCCTCGCTGCGGGATCGATTTCTGATGTACCAGGCACGTACACGGCGAAATCGCTGTCCTCGCGAGGGAACCGCTGAGAACCCGCGGGTTGTCCGGCTGCGTGCGTGGTCGGCGGCTCAGCGGCTTCGCCGCTGACGAGCACCGGCCGCAACCCGCCGGACAGGTTCGAAGACAGGCAGTGAGGAGAGGACACGATGTTCACGACGTTGTTGCGGCAGTCCGGGACCGCGGTGCGCGCGCTGCTGGTGTTCACGGTGCTGCTGGGCGTGTGCTACCCGCTGGCGGTGTGGGGAGCGGCCCACCTGCCGGGGCTGCACGACCACGCCGAAGGCTCGCCGCAGGTGGTGGCCGGGCGGGTCGTCGGGTCCGAGCTCATCGGCATCGACCCGGTGCCCGCAGACCCGGCGCACGACCCGTACTTCCACACCCGCCCCTCGGCGTCGGCGGAAGGACCGCTCGGGCCCGGTGATCCGTCGACCTCCGGTGGCTCGAACCTGGCCGCGGACAACCCGGAGCTGCTGGCGGCCGTGCAACAGCGGCGCACCGGCATCGCCGCCCGCGAAGCGGTCGCCCCGCAGCTGGTCCCGGCGGACGCGGTGACGGCCTCGGCCAGCGGTGTGGAAGCGGGCATCAGCCCCGCCTACGCCGCGCTGCAGGCCCCGCGCGTCGCCCGCGAGACGGGGCTGCCGGTCGAGGAGGTGCACCGGCTCATCGCCGCCGCCACCTCCGGCGGCGTGTTCGCCGAGCGCACGGTCGCGGTCCCGGCGCTCAACGCGGCCGTCGCCGAGCACCGCGGATGACCCGCGGCAGGTGCACCGCGCGGCGGAGCGGCAGGATCGGTGCCGACGGCCACCGTCGGCGGGGAGGCGCGGGATGAAGCGGGGCGAGCTGCGGATCTACCTCGGCGCCGCGCCGGGCGTGGGCAAGACCTACGCGATGCTCGGCGAGGCGCGGCGGCGGCTCGAACGCGGCACCGACATCGTCATCGGCCTGGTGGAGACGCACGGCCGCGCCGAGACCGAACGCCTGCTGGCCGGGCTGGAGCAGGTGCCGCGCCGCCGCGAGCTGCACCGCGGCGTCCAGGTCGCCGAACTCGACCTGGACGCCGTGCTGGCCCGCCGCCCGCAGGTCGCCGTCGTCGACGAGCTCGCGCACACCAACGCCCCCGGCTCGCGCAACGAGAAGCGCTGGCAGGACGTCGAGGAACTCCTCGAAGCGGGGATCACCGTGCTGTCCACGGTGAACGTGCAGCACCTGGAGAGCCTCAACGACGTGGTCGAGACGATCACCGGGGTCCGCCAGCAGGAGACGGTCCCCGACGAGGTGGTGCGGCGCGCCGAGCAGATCGAACTCGCCGACATCACCCCGCAGGCGCTGCGCCGCCGCCTCGCGCACGGCAACGTCTACGCCGCCGACAAGGTGGACGCGGCGCTGGGCAACTACTTCCGCACCGGCAACCTCACCGCGCTGCGCGAACTGGCGCTGCTGTGGCTGGCCGACCAGGTGGACGTGGCGCTGCGCCGCTACCGGGCGGAACGGCAGATCACCGACACGTGGGAGACGCGGGAGCGGGTCGTCGCCGCCATCACCGGCGGTTCGGAGAGCGAGACGCTGATCCGCCGCGCCCGCCGCATCGCGGCCCGCGCGGGCGCCGAGCTGCAGGTGGTGCACGTGCTGCGCGGCGACGGCCTTGCCGGGGCGTCCCCGGCGAACCTGGCCCGGGCGCGGCGGGTCGCCGACGACGTGGGCGCCAGCTTCCACAGCGTCGTCGGCGGGGGCGGGGGCGGCGGGGGGGGGGGGGGGGAGGGGCGGTAGTTCGGGTTGGACGAGAAGTCCTCGGTGAGCTCACCGCGCTCGTCGACCCGGTAGCCGCCGATG
>NZ_JAIUKB010000012.1:0-12003 GCF_020176785.1 Saccharopolyspora sp. 6V
GGGCACCCGGGGCCCGGCGGGGCGTGGTCCGACGGGGGAGACGGGCCACGCTCTTCTGTTCGCTCTCGCGGGATCGGGGAGTGCGTGGGAGCCGATCAGCGAGAGCAGTGCCAACTTCGCAGAGTCACGCACTGGCCACAAGTCCGAGTTCCTACTCCATACGAGTGATCTTACTCACCGAAGGTAACGCTTCGGCTTATTCAGTGCGGTATGGCCGCCTCGAATGTGAGCGGCGACACTTTCGTGTCACAACGGCACGGTGAATCCATAACCGTCGAGTGACGGCCACAACCGATCTGCGGGCTCACTGCCAGCGGCTGCCGTCCCCTGAAGATCATCACTCGATACGGTGGCGCACTGCTCTGAGTGATCGATTTCGGGGTGACATCCGGCCGGTTCGACCGAAAAAACCTCACGTTCGATGAAGGTGCGTCCCGGGGCGGAGCAACGCGGATCAACCCGTTCGGACCAACGCGGGCTGCTCCGGCCCGTTCCCCGGCCGACGGCCCGCCGCGCGGGCGACCGGAGGGCTCCGACGGCCCGGCGGGGCGCGGGAGCCCGTCGCTCGACGACTCCGGCGGCATGCGGGGCCGCGCCGTTCGGCGACCATGGCGCGCGACCGCGGTCCCCGGGGCGAGCGCGGCGGCGGTGGCACGGCCCGCCCGCTCCCTGGCATAGCCTGAGCCCATGACCATCGGGACTCTGGTACTGCTGCGACACGGCGAAAGCACCTGGAACGCCGAGAACCTGTTCACCGGCTGGGTCGACGTCCCCCTCTCCGAGAAGGGCACGACCGAGGCCCGCCGCGGCGGCGAGCTGCTGCGCGAGACCGGGGTGCTGCCCGACGTGCTGCACACCTCGCTGCTGCGCCGCGCCATCACCACCGCCAACATCGCGCTGGACGTCGCCGACCGGCACTGGATCCCGGTGCGGCGCGACTGGCGGCTCAACGAGCGGCACTACGGCGCGCTCCAGGGCAAGAACAAGAAGCAGACCCTGGACGAGTACGGCGAGGAGCAGTTCATGCTCTGGCGCCGCTCCTACGACACCCCGCCGCCGGAGATCGACCCGGGCGACGAGTTCAGCCAGGAAGGCGACGCGCGGTACGCCGATCTCGGCGCCGAGATGCCGCGCACCGAGTGCCTCCAGGACGTGGTGACCCGGCTGCTGCCGTACTGGGAGAGCGCGATCGTGCCGGACCTGCGCGCCGGGCGGACGGTGCTGGTGGCCGCGCACGGCAACTCGCTGCGCGCGCTGGTGAAGCACCTGGACGGGATCTCCGACGCGGACATCGCGGGGCTGAACATCCCGACGGGCATCCCGCTGCGCTACGACCTGGACGAGCAGCTGCGGCCGACGAACCCGGGCGGGACCTACCTGGACCCGGACGCCGCGGCCTCGGCCGCCGCCGCGGTCGCGAACCAGGGCCGCTGAGCTCCGGCGGTGATCGCCCCGCGCGTTCGGTGGCGGGGCGATCACCAGCCGTGTTCGCACCTCGAGCAGTTGTTCCGGGCGACACCTGAACGAAGGTGTCGCCCGCGTTGCGTCCGCTCCCCGTTCACGGAACCGGTGGCGGAACGCAGCGCAGCTGAACCGGGTTCCACTTTCGAGTGAATCAGGGGTGAAGAACGCCCCGATTCATGTCGCGGGCATCACGGATCGCGCTCGCGGGCTGGTCCAGCACGGGCTCTCCCTGCTTACGATGCCAACGTGACCGCATTGGGCTATACCGCCCTGATCATCGGCCTGCTGGCGATCGGCGTGGCGGCCGGCTACCTGGCCGCCCGGACGGCGCGGGTTCGCGAACGGCGCAGGCCCGCTGGGCCGACCGTCGCCGAACTGCTGCAACGGCTCGTGCACACCACCAACAACGGCATCGTCGTGCTCAACCGGTTCGGCGACGTGGTGCTGCACAACCCGCGCGCCGACGAGCTCGGCTTCGTCCGGGACAAGCGGGCCGACGCCCGCGCCCGCGCGGCGGCCGAGCAGGCGCTGGAGACCGGCGAACCCGTGACCGTGGACCTGTCCCCGCTGAACCGCACCTCGCTGCGCGGCCGCGGTCCGGCGGCGGTGCACGGCGAGGTCCGGCCGCTCGGCGACGGGTTCACCGTCGTCGACGCCGGGGACGAATCCGACGCGGTGCGGCTGGAAGCGACCCGCCGGGACTTCGTCGCCAACGTCTCCCACGAGCTCAAGACCCCGGTCGGGGCGCTCGCGCTGCTGGCCGAGGCGGTGATCGACGCCGCCGACGACGCCGACGAGGTGCGCCGGTTCTCCACCAAGATCCTGCACGAGTCGACCCGGCTGGGAACCCTCGTCTCCGAGCTCATCGCGCTGTCCCGGTTGCAGGGCGCCGAACGCCTGCCGGAGCTGACCACCGTCGAGGTCGACGCCGTCGTCGAGGAGGCGCTGGGCCGCTCCCGGATCGCCGCCGAGTCCGCGGGCATCGAGATCGCCGTCGACGAGCCCAGCGACCTGCTGCTCGACGGGGACCGGACGCTGCTGGTGACCGCGCTGAGCAACCTCATCGACAACGCGGTGGCCTACTCGCCGCCGGGGTCGCCGGTCTCCATCAGCCGCCGGATGGTCGGCGACTTCGTGGAGATCGCGGTGACCGACCGCGGCATCGGCATCGACCCGCAGCACCAGCAGCGGGTGTTCGAGCGGTTCTTCCGCGTGGACCCGGCGCGCTCCCGGGCCACCGGGGGCACCGGGCTCGGGCTGGCCATCGTCAAGCACGTCGCCGCCAACCACGGCGGCGAGGTGAAGCTGTGGAGCAGGCTCGGCACCGGCTCCACCTTCACCCTCCGGGTCCCCCGGCACGGGGCCGACCCGGAGGGCGCCGGGGAGCAGGGCGCGGCACCGGCCGCGGAGCCCACCGGCTCCGAGCCGTCCGGTGGCCAGGCCCGGCCGGGCGCGGCCGAACGGGGCCGGGCGGAGACCCGGCCCGAGACCGATAGTGCGGACGGGGTCGCAACCGTCGAAACGGGAGGAGTCCGGTGACCAGGGTGCTGATCGTGGAGGACGAGGAGTCCTTCGCAGACCCGTTGGCGTTCCTGCTGCGCAAGGAGGGTTTCACCGCCGCGGTCGCGACGACCGGGCAGGAGGCGCTCGAGGAGTTCGACCGCAACGGCGCCGACATCGTGCTGCTGGACCTGATGCTGCCCGGCATGAGCGGCACCGACGTGTGCAAGCAGCTGCGGCAGCGCTCCGCCGTGCCGGTGATCATGGTGACGGCGCGGGACAGCGAGATCGACAAGGTGGTCGGGCTGGAGCTCGGCGCCGACGACTACGTCACCAAGCCGTACTCGGCCCGCGAGCTCATCGCCCGGGTCCGCGCGGTGCTGCGCCGCGGCGGCGAGGCCGAGGACCTGCAGCCGCAGGTGCTGGAGGCCGGTCCGGTCCGGATGGACGTGGAGCGGCACGTGGTGACCGTCGGCGGCGAGGAGACCAGCCTGCCGCTCAAGGAGTTCGACCTGCTGGAGTACCTGCTGCGCAACGTGGGCCGGGTGCTGACCCGCGGCCAGCTGATCGACCGGGTGTGGGGCGCCGACTACGTCGGGGACACCAAGACGCTCGACGTCCACGTGAAGCGGCTGCGCTCCAAGCTGGAGCCGGACCCGGCGGAACCGCAGTTCCTGGTGACCGTCCGCGGTCTGGGCTACAAGTTCGAGGTGTGATCCGCCCCGCGCGCCCGCTCGCCGCCGAACGCGCGGGCGGGCGCGCGTCCCCGCGGCCGGGCGCCCGCCCGCACCTGCGCGAACGCCGGTCCGGTGCGGGTGGCCGGGCGCGTGGTGACCGCGCGCCGCTGCCGACGCGAACCGGGCGGAACTCCCAGCACGTCCGGGTTCGGGCGTATTCCCGGCCCCCACCCGCCTCGGGGGCGCGGTTGCGGCCGGTAACGTTGTCGGTCATGCGCCTAGGGGTGCTCGACGTCGGATCCAACACCGTCCACCTGCTCGTGGTGGACGCGCACCGTGGTGCCCATCCGACCCCGATGACATCGGAGAAGACCGTGCTGCGGCTGGCGGAGCGGATCGGTGCCGACGGGCGCCTCGCCGACGCCGACGCCGACGAGCTCGTCGCCAACGTCGCGCAGGTGAAGCAGGCCGCCGAGCAGGCGGGGTGCGAGGACCTGATGGCGTTCTCGACCTCCGCGATCCGCGAAGCCCACAACTCCGCCGAGGTGCTCGCCCGCGTGCGGGACGAGACGGGCGTGGAGCTGCGCGTGCTCAGCGGTGAGCAGGAGGCGCGGCTGACGTTCCTCGCCGCCCGCCGCTGGTGCGGCTGGTCCGCGGGCCGGTTGCTGCTGCTGGACATCGGCGGCGGCTCGCTGGAGATGGCGATCGGCATCGACGAGCAGCCCGACCTGGCGGCGTCGTTGCCGCTGGGCGCGGGCCGGCTGACCCGGACCCGGTTGCCGCAGGACCCGCCGACGCAGCGCCAGGTGGCGGAGATGCGGGACTGGCTGGACGACCAGCTGGCGGCGACGGCGAAGCGGTTCCGCAAGAGCGGCAGCCCCGACCGCGCCGTCGCCACCTCGAAGACGTTCCGCTCGCTGGCCCGGCTGACCGGCGCCGCACCGGCCTCCGCGGGTCCGCGCGTGCCGCGCAGCCTCACCGAGACGGGGCTGCGGCAGCTGCTGGCGTTCATCACCAGGATGTCGGCGGCCGACCTGGCCACGCTCGACGGGGTCAGCAGCGCGCGCTCGCACCAGCTGATCAGCGGTGCGCTCGTCGCGGAGGCGGTGATGCGCGCGCTGGGGGTGGCGGAACTGGACATCTGCCCGTGGGCGCTGCGGGAAGGAGTCATCCTCCGGCGGCTGGACCACGCCAACGGAGAGGACCACACTGCGATGCGGACCCGCGCCGAGTTCGGGTCGTTCGACGCGGAGCGGGCCTCCGCGAACGGGTCAGACGTGGATCGGGGAACTGGACGGCAAGCCCACTACGGGGCACGGTGGAATCGATGAGTCGGGACAGCGGGTCCGAGCACCCGAGCCAGCGCACCGTCGCCGAGCTGCTCGCCGAGTACGGCGGCGGCTCGCAGCGCAGCGCGCACAGGCGACGCAGGCGAGCCGAGGACCCGAGCGAGACCGCCCCGCAGGCGATCATCCAGCGGGTGCTCTCGGACAGCGGCACGATGCGCGCGATCAAGCCGGAGGAGGCCGAGGAGGCCGGTTCCGGCCAGCCCGAGGGCGGCGCACCGCAGGCGCCCGGCCGGGCCGCTCCGCAGCCGCAGGGCACCGGGCCGCAGCCCGCGGTACCGCCCGCCGGGCCACCGGCACCGCCCGCGGCGCCGCAGCAGTTCTCCGGGCCGCCCCCGGCCGGGCCGCCGCCCGGCCCGCCGCGCCCGCAGGCTCCTGCCGCGCAGGCACCCGCTCCGCAGGCTCCTGCCGCGCAGGCTCCTGCCGCGCAGGCACCCGCTCCGGCACCGCAGGCTCCGCCCGTCGAGGACGAGCAGACCGCCGACCCGGACCAGGGCTCCGGTTTCTGGGCCCGCCGCTTCGCCGCGGCCGGGGCACCGCCGCGCGCGACCCCGCCGCCGGACGCGCCCGATGCGGGACCGTCCGACGCGGAGATGACCGTGCAGCAGCCCGCGCTGGGGCCGGTCCCGGCAGCCGGGCCGCACGAGCAGCCGACCCGATCGGTGCCGCTGGAAGGCGCCACCGAGCAGCTGCCGCGGGTGGAGGCGGAGGCCAAGAGCGCCGGTGCGGACGGCACCGCGATGCTCGCCTACCCGCCCGCGGACGCCGCCCCGGCGCGCGGCGACGACCCGTACGACTTCGACGACTACGAGGACTACGACTCGGGCACCGCCTACGCGTCCCCGGCGAACTACGACGACTACGCCGAGGACGCCGAGGCCACCCGGTACCGCGAGGACGGCTACGACGCCGACGACGAGTTCGACGAGTACGACGAGGCGCTCCCCGCCGGGCTCGACGCGGACGACTACCGCGCCGACGCCGACGACGACGAGGAGGAGTCGGAGCCGACCACCGGCAAGGAGTGGCTGGTGCTCGCCCTGCAGGGCGGCGCGGGCCTGGTGTGCGGTGGCGCGGTGTGGTTCGCGTTCCGCTGGCTGTGGACGGCGATCCCGATCGCGGCGCTGGTCGCCGCGCTGGCGATCACCGGCGCGCTGGTGTTCATCGCGCGGAAGTTCTTGCGCACCGACGACTTGCAGACGATCCTGCTCGCGGTGCTGGTCGGCCTGATCTGCACCGTGTCGCCCGCCGCACTGCTGCTGATCGGGCAGTGAGACCGGGTTCGCCGCGCGGATCCCGAGCCGCGTGGAGGATCCGGTGGGGCGCGAGACGCTGGGGCAGCACATGACACCGCAACCGAACACGGCGGAGACCGAGCACCACCCCGACATCCCGGTCGGGCTCTCCAGCGCATCGGTGTGGCCCCAGCCGGCCCGGGCCGCGTTCGAGATGGCCGCGGACCTGGGCTTCGACGGGGTCGAGGTGATGGTGTGGGCGGACGCGGTGAGCCAGGACGTCGCCGCGCTGCACCGGCTGTCCCGGGAGCACGGGGTGCCGATCCTGGCGGTGCACTCGCCGTGCCTGCTCATCACCCAGCGGGTGTGGTCGCCGGAGCCGGAGGAGCGGCTGCGCCGGGCCGTGGTGGCCGCCGCGGACCTGGGTGCGTCGACGGTGGTGGTGCACCCCCCGTTCCGCTGGCAGCGCCGGTACGCGGAGGGCTTCTCGGAGCTCGTCGGCTCGTTGGAGGAGACCAGCGGGATCCAGGTCGCGGTGGAGAACATGTTCCCGATCCGCCCGCCGAACCGGCTGAACCGGCTGCGCGGCGGGAAGTCCGGCGGTCTGTCCGCGTTCACGCCGTCGCCGGACCCGACGGAGGTCGGCTACGGCAGCTACACGCTGGACCTGTCGCACGCGGCCGCGGCGCACGTGGACGCGATCGAGCTGTACAAGCGGATGCAGGACCGGCTGGCGCACGTGCACCTCGCCGACGGGACCGGGGCTCCCCGTGACGAACATCTCGTGCCGGGCCACGGCTCGCAGCCGTGCGCGGAGGTCTGCGAGCTGCTGGCGGCGGACGGCTTCGCCGGATCGGTGGTGCTGGAGGTGAACAGCCGCAAGGCGCGCAACCAGCAGGAACGGGCCGCGTTGCTGGCGGAGGCGCTGGTGTTCGCGCGGTTGCACCTGCAGGCGCCGGGTCGGCCGCGGGCCGGGTGAGCCCGGCCCCCACCCGATGATCAACTTCGGGGCGGGAACGTAGGATCATGGCATGAGTACGATTCGCGCCTCGCTCGCTCAGGAGCGACGCCGGCACTGCGCGGGTCGCGCGTGAACGACACCCCCTTCCTCGACACCCTCGCCGTCCGCCCGCTGGGCGACGGCACCTTCGTCGCCGACCTGCACCCGGACTGGTCCGTCGGGGACCGCCCGCACGGCGGCTACCTGCTGGCGCTGCTCAGCCGCGCCGCCGTCGGTGACGGGCAGCTGGAACCGCTGTCGGTCAGCGCGCAGTACCTGAACTCGCCGAAGGTGGGCCCGGTGCTGCTGCGGACCGAGCTGCTCAAGGCAGGGCGGACCGTCACCGTCGTCCGCGCCGTGCTGGAGCAGGCCGGGCAGCGGTGCGTGGACGCCACCATCACCCTCGGCCAGGTGCCCGACGAGCCGCCCAGCTGGTCGGACCTGCCGGACATGCCGGTGAACCCGCCCGCCGACGCGATCGACCTGGGCAGCACGGACGCGTCCTGGCCGGGTGGCCTGGCCAAGGCCTGCGACATGCGGCTCGACCCGCGCGGCGCCGGGTTCCTCCGCGGCAGCACCGAGGAGCCGCTGCGGCTGCGGTTGTGGGCGCGCCCGCACCAGGGGCAGCCGGACCTGCTGTTCGGGCTCGTCGCGGGCGACCTCACCATGCCGGTCACCTTCAACCTGGGCCGCTTCGGCTGGTCCCCGACGGTGCAGCTGACGGCGCTGCTGCGGGCCCGGCCCGCGAACGGCTGGCTGCGGCTGGTCGTGGAGTCCAAGGCCGTGCACGGGCAGTGGTTCGACGAGGACACCCTCGTCATCGACTCCACCGGCCGGCTGGTGTGCCAGGCCCGGCAGCTGGCGCTGAGCGCGCGGTAGCGGTTCCCGATCCCGGGCGGGCCGGTGCGGCTCGCCCGGTTCGGCCGGTGCGCGGGGTTAGGGTGGCGGCGGCTCCGGCCGCGATCGCCGCCGAGGGCCCGATCACCGCCGACACCAGGGAGACCGCCGTGCCGTCCGTGCGCATCCACCCCATCCAGCTCGACTTCGAGCACTCCGGCGGCGGCCAGGTGTGCAAGCTGTGCGGCGCCCGGGAGCAGTGGAGCGCGGCGGCGCAGCCGACGGTGCAGGGCCCGGCCTACGACCGCTCCCTGCACCTGTCCCACCTGGTCCGCGAACACCTCGACCAGGTGCAGGACACCTTCTCCCACGCGGAACGCGCCAAGGAACAGCGGATCGACGATTCCGCGGCCGACGACGAGGACTCGTGGCGCGGGGGGCGGGGGGGGGGGGGGGGCGCCCCCCGCCCCCCCCCCCCCCCCGCGTCAGGCCTGTTCGAGGTCGAGGGCCCCGTCGGCGTGCTGCTTGCGGAGCCGCTTCTTGTCGTACTTGCCGACGCTGGTCTTCGGCGCCTCGGCCAGGAACGTCCAGTGCTCCGGAAGCTGCCACTTCGCGACCCGGTCGGACAGGAACGCGCGCAGCTCCGCCGCGTCGGCCGACGCGCCCTCGTGCAGCACCACGGCCGCGAGCGGGCGCTCGTCCCACTTCGGGTCCGGCACGCCGACGACCATCGCCTCGGCCACCGCCGGGTGCGCCACCAGGTGGTTCTCCAGCTCCACCGTCGAGATCCACTCGCCGCCGGACTTGATGACGTCCTTGGCGCGGTCGGTGAGCCGCAGGAAACCGTCCGCGGACAGGGTGCCGACGTCCTCGGTGCGCAGCCAGCCGTCGTGGAACTTCTCCACGTCCTCGCCGCCGTGGTACGAGGACGTGACCCACGGGCCGCGCACCTCCAGCTCGCCGACGCTCGTGCCGTCCCACGGCAGCTCCCGGCCGTCGTCGCCGATCAGCCGTGCCTCCACCGCCGCCGCCAACCGGCCCTGCGACTCCCGGTACGGCCACTGCGACTCGCCGACCGCCGAGGAGGGCGGGCGGGCCACGCTGCCCAGCGGGGACGTCTCGGTCATGCCCCACGCGTGCAGCACCGGGATGCCGTAGCGCTCCTGGAACGTCCGCATCAGCGCGGGCGGGGGGGGCGAGCCGCCCACCACGACCTCGCGCAGCGAGGAGATGTCCTTGGGGTGCGATTCCAGGTGCTGCAGCAGGCCCTGCCAGATCGTCGGCACCGCGGCCGCCATCGTCGGGCGCAGCGAGGAGATCATCGCGGCCAGCGGCTCGGCCTGCAGGAACCGGTCCGGCATGATCAGCGAGGCGCCGGACATCAGCGCCGCGTACGGCAGGCCCCAGGACATGGCGTGGAACATCGGGACGACCGCCAGGCCGCGGTCCGCCTGCGCCAGCGCCATCCCGTCCGACATGCACACCTGCATCGAGTGCAGCCAGATCGAGCGGTGCGAGTAGACGACGCCCTTCGGGTTCCCCGTGGTGCCGGACGTGTAGCACATCGCCGCCGCGGCGCGTTCGTCCTGCTCCGGCCACTCGAAGACCTCCGGGCGGCCGCGCAGCAGCTCCTCGTAGCCGTGCACCTGGACGCCGTCCGGGGCCGCCAGCGCCGCCGGGTCCCCGCCGCTGACCACGACGTGGCGCACCGTGCTCATCGCGGGCAGCACCTTCTGGAACAGCGGCAGCAGGCTCGCGTCCACGACGACGACGTGGTCCTCGGCGTGGTCGGCGATGTAGCTGACCTGCTCCGGGAACAACCGGATGTTCAGCGTGTGCAGCACCGCGCCCATCGCGGGCGCCGCCAGGTACACCTCGAGGTGCTCGGCGTTGTTCCACATGAACGTGGCGACGCGCTGGTCATCGGTGACGCCGAGGGAACGCAGCCCGTGCGCGAGCTGGGCCGCGCGCCTGCCGACCTCGGCGTAGCTGCGGCGGCGCGGCTCGTCCCCGGTCCAGGTCACCACCTCCGAAGCACCGTGTACCCGGCTGCCGTGCTCGAGGATCCTGGCGATCGACAGCGGGCCGTCGTGCATCGTGCTCAGCATCGGGATCGGACCTCCTCGTCCGCGCGCTCGGCGCTCCGCAACATCGATGTCGTGGTTGCCGACACACTAACCGCGCAGGTGGCGCCTGGGGAGGGTCCTGCGCGGACGTTCTGGCACCCTGTTCCGCATGAATTCGATTGCCGTACTGGGCGCGGGCAAGATCGGCGAGTCGCTGCTGGCGGGGCTCCTGCAGGCGGGGCGGAACGCGGATGAGCTGATGTTCACCGAGCGCCACCCGGAACGGGCCGCGCAGCTGACCGCGGAGTACGGCATCGAGCACGTGGACGTCGCCACCGCGGTGCGCCGCGCCGACGTGCTCGTGGTGGCGGTGAAGCCGCAGGACATCGAGCCGCTGCTGGACCAGGTCGCGCCGCTGCTGGACGCGGCGACGCTGGTGGTCTCGCTGTGCGCCGGCCTGCCCACCAAGCTCTACGAGCGCAGGCTCGCCGAAGGAACCCCGGTGGTGCGGGTGATGCCGAACACCCCGATGGTCGTCGGCGAGGCGATGAGCGCCATCTCCACCGGATCGCACGCGGGCGACGAGCACCTGGCCGTGGTGGAGGAACTGCTCAGCAGCGTCGGCAAGGTCGTCCGGGTCCCCGAGACCCAGCAGGACGCGGTGACCGCGCTGTCCGGTTCCGGGCCCGCCTACTTCTTCTACCTGGTCGAAGCGATGATCGACGCGGGCATCCTGCTCGGCATCCCGCGGGCCACCGCCGCCGACCTGATCGTGCAAGCCGCGGTGGGCGCCGCGACGATGCTGCGCGACGGCTCGGAGGGCCACCCGACGATCCTGCGCGAGGCCGTGACCTCGCCCGCCGGGACCACCATCGCGGGCATCCGCGAGCTGGAGAAGCACGGCGTGCGGGCCGCGCTCATCGACGCCATCGAGGCCGCCAGGGACCGTTCGGTGGAACTGGGCCGCGCGCACGACTAGACCCCCGGTTCCCCCGCGCTGACAGGCGGAAACCGCTGAACCCGGGACGTTCGCGCATCGCAGGGATCCCAACCGTCCCGCTACTCTCGACGGAGCACGTGCGTGTGGAGTCCGTCGGAGGGGAAGCCGACGGCGCGCGCGAGCCGAAGGACTCGGTGAAGCATGTCTGCGAACTCGGAACCCAGCCAGCAAGCACCCCCGCAGGTGGGGAACGTGCAATTCCTCACCGTGGCCGAAGTGGCCAGGTTGATGCGGGTGTCGAAGATGACCGTCTACCGGCTGGTGCACGCCGGTGAGCTCCCCGCGGCACGCGTGGGGCGCTCCTTCCGCGTGGCGGAGAACGACGTGCACTCCTACCTGGAGAACGCCTACTACAACGCGGGATGAGCGCCGTCGTCCCCCGGGCGCGGCGGCGCCCGTCCGGGGGTGCCGGGCCGCCCTGACGGACCACTCCGTCAGGGGGTGACCGGTGGGCGGGTAGGCTGCGGGATCGATCGTGCCTGCTGCCGGTGCTCCCACCGGCGGTGCGCCAGGGGCAGCACCGGCACGAGAAGACGTTCGTACCAACGCCGACAGCGAAGGATTCCGCATGGGCTCGGTCATCAAGAAGCGCCGCAAGCGCATGTCCAAGAAGAAGCACCGCAAGCTTCTGCGCAGGACCCGCGTCCAGCGTCGCAAGTTGGGCAAGTAAGGGATCTGCCGGACTCCGGCCCGCGCCCACGCGGTGCGAGATCGGGAGTCTCGGATCTCGCGCCTTCGCCGCCGCCCCCCCCATAGGGGGGGCGGCGGGGGGGGGTGCCCCCCCCCCCCCCCCGGCCCCGGGGGGGGGTGAAACCCCCCCACCCACCCCCCCCCCAACCCCCCCCCGGGGGGGGCCCGGGGGGGGGCGCCCCCCGCCG
>NZ_JAIUKB010000013.1:0-31110 GCF_020176785.1 Saccharopolyspora sp. 6V
GTGCCCCCGTTCTCTGGTGGGTCTTTTCCGGGCCCCCGGCGCCCCCGGCCCCCCCCGGGGGGGGGGGTTTGGGTGGTGGGGGGGGGGGGGGCCCCCCCCCCCCCCCCCCCGGGGGGGGGGGGGGCGGTCGTTTTGCCACCCCCTCCGCCCAGGTGGTCCGGGATCGTCCGGGTTGCCGACCGCACCGGCCGCTGGTGGGGTGCACGAGGACATCGCGGCGTCGCCCGCGCGAAACCGGAGCGGGTGACCGCGCTCGGTAGCATCGTGCGCGGAGCTCGCGCTCCGCGATCGCGGCCGGCTTCCGGTGGGCGGGCGCGAGCGAACCCCTCCGGCCGGACCTCTCGGGGAGAACCATGGTGCCGAACGTCGTGCTCGTGACGGGCGTGAGCAGCTTCCTGGGCGGGCACCTCGCCGCGCGGCTCGCCGCCAACCCCGACATCGAACGCGTGCTGGGCGTGGACACCGCTCCGCCGCGTCCCGACCTGCGCCGTCGGATGGGGCGCACCGAGTTCGTGCGCGCCGACATCCGCAACCCGCTCATCGCGAAGGTCATCGCCGGTTCCGGCGTGGACACCGTGGTGCACGCGGCGGTGAACTCCCAGTCCGGTCCGGCGGGGCGGGCCGCGATGAAGGAGCTCAACGTCATCGGCACCATGCAGCTGCTGGCGGCCTGCCAGAAGGCCCCGGAGCTGCGCAGGCTGGTGGTCAAGTCGACCACCGCCGTCTACGGCGCCAGCCCGCGCGATCCCGCCGTGTTCTCCGAGGACATGGAGCCGAAGGACCTGCCCTCCTCCGGGTACGCGAAGGACGCCGGGGAGATCGAGGGCTACGTGCGCGGTTTCGGCAGGCGCCGGCCCGACGTGGACATCACCACGCTGCGCTTCACCCACCTCATCGGTCCGCGCATCGACGCCGACCTCACCCGCTACTTCGCGCTGCCGCTGGTGCCGACCGTGCTCGGCTACGACGCCCGGATGCAGCTGCTGCACTCCGAGGACGCGCTGGCCGTGCTGGAGAAGGCCACCACCCGTGCGCTGCCCGGCGTGTACAACGCGGGCGGCGACGGGGTGCTGATGCTCTCGCAGGCGATCCGCCGCGCCGGGCGGGTCGCGGTGCCGATCCCGCGGGCCGGGGTGCCCGCGGTGAGCCGGTTCTTCCGCGGCGCGCGGCTGGTCGACTTCTCCCCGGAGCAGATGCGGTTCTTGAA
The DNA here is from genome assembly GCF_020176785.1 of Saccharopolyspora sp. 6V. NCBI lineage: Bacteria > Bacillati > Actinomycetota > Actinomycetes > Pseudonocardiales > Pseudonocardiaceae > Saccharopolyspora > Saccharopolyspora sp. 6V. The sequence continues at coordinate 1,208 of NZ_JAIUKB010000013.1, forward strand.
CTTCGGGCGCGTCGTGGACACCACGAGGCTGCGGGAGAGCTTCGGCTTCACCCCGCGCTGGACCACGCAGCAGGCGTTCGACGACTTCGTGCGCGGCCGCGACCTGCAACCGGTGATCGACCCGGAGCAGGTCGTGGCGTGGGAGCGCGGTGTCGGCGCCCTGCTCGCCCGACTGCGGTGACCTTGACCAGACTGCGGCAACCAGGAGGCCAGATGGCGGACGCCCGAGTGATCCCGCTGCACCCGGCGGACCAGCGTCCCGGCGGTGCGCGGCCCGGCCCCGCCCCGCTGCCCGAGCCGGAGGAGCGCGAGGACGGCTGGGAGGACGCGGTCGCCGACGCGCTGGCCTTCGCCCGCCGCCGGCTGCTCGGCGACTACCAGGTCGACGAGTTCGGCTTCGACGAGGACCTCACCGACCACCTGGTGGTGCCGCCGCTGCGGCCGCTGTACGAGAAGTGGTTCCGGGTCGAGGCGATCGGGCTGGAGAACGTCCCCGACTCGGGCGCGCTCGTGGTCGCGAACCACTCGGGCACGCTGCCGCTGGACGCGCTGATGACGACGGTCGCGCTGCGCGACCACCACGACCCGGGCAGGCACCTGCGGATGCTCGGCGCGGACCTGGTGTTCCGGCTGCCGATGGTCGGTTCGCTGGCGCGCAAGGCCGGGCACACCCTGGCGTGCAACCCGGACGCGGAGCGGCTGCTGCGGGCCGGTGAGCTGGTCGGGGTGTGGCCGGAGGGCTTCAAGGGCGTCGGCAAGCCCTACCGGGACCGGTACAAGCTGCAGCGCTTCGGCCGCGGCGGGTTCGTGTCGGCGGCGATGCGGACCGGGGTGCCGATCGTGCCTTGCTCGATCGTCGGGGCCGAGGAGATCTACCCGAAGCTCGGCGACATCCGGCCGCTGGCGCGGCTGCTGGGGCTGCCGTACTTCCCGGTGACGCCGCTGTTCCCGCACTTCGGGCTGCTGGGTGCGGTGCCGCTGCCGTCGAAGTGGTACATCGAGTTCGGCGAGCCGGTGGAGACCGCCTCCTACGGGGAGGGCGCCGCCGACGACCCGATGGTCGTGTTCAGCCTCAGCGACCAGGTCCGCGAGATCATCCAGCAGACCCTCTACCGCCTGCTGGCCGGCCGCCAGAACGTCTTCCTGGGGTGAGCCGCCGGGCCGGTGGGCCGCCTCGTCAGGAGCGGTCGCGACGCCGGTAGGCGAGGCCCGCCGCGATGGCGCCCGCGACCGCGCTGGCGCCGAGCATCGACTGCGCGCCGATGCGGGCGGCCTTGCGCCCGGTGCGGAAGTCGCGGATCTCCCAGCCCCGGGACCGGGCGATGTCCCGCAGCCGCTGGTCCGGGTTGACCGCCACCGCGGTGCCCACCGCGGACAGCATCGGCACGTCGTTCGCCGAGTCCGAGTACGCGGTGCAGCGGCGCAGGTCCAGGCCTTCGCTGGCGGCCAGCGCGCGCACCGCGTGCGCCTTCGCCCGCCCGTGCAGCATCTCGCCGACCAGCCGTCCCGTGTAGACGCCGTCCACGTGCCCGGCCACGGTGCCCAGCGCACCGGTCAACCCGAGCCGCCGGGCGATGATCTGCGCCAGCTCCACCGGGGTCGCGGTCACCAGCCACACCCGCTGACCGGCGTCGAGGTGCATCTGGGCGAGGGCGCGGGTGCCCGCCCAGATGCGGTCGGACATCAGCTCGTCGTAGATCTCCTCGCTGAGCTCCACGAGCTCGGCGACCTTGCGCCCGGCGACGAACGACAGCGCCTGCTCCCGGCTGGCCTGCACGTCGTCGGCGTTCTCCCGGCCGCCGACGCGGAACTTCAGCTGCTGCCACGCGAACCCGGCGAGGTCGGAGGCGGTGAAGAACTTGCGGGCCGCCATGCCGCGGGCGAAGTGGAACAGCGAGGCGCCCATCATCATCGTGTTGTCCACGTCGAAGAAGGCGGCGGCGGTGAGGTCCGGCGGCGCGGTCAGCGACCCGCCCGGTTCCGCTCCCGCCACGGCCGCTTCGGCCGAGGCGCGGCCGGCGACCTTCGCGCTGTCGAACGAGCCCTCGGCGGGGTCCAGCGCGGACGGGGTCTCGCGCGGCTCGCCGTCCGGCGGGCCGAGCCGCTGCTCGGCCGCGTCCTCGCCTCCGGCATCCCGGTCGTGGCGCGCCGAGCCGCCGCGCTGTCGGCCGTCGTGGCCTGGGCCTTCGGCTGGGCCTGGACTTGTCGGCACCGCCGCGCCTCCCGGTCTTGCTCCGGCTGGATGTTGCTCGGGTTCGGGTCCTGGCGTACCAGGGTCGCTGAGCGGGGCGTTCCCGCCGGTGCGGCGACCCGGCCCAGCAAGGCCTCCAGCTTAGAGGCTCCCGCCCGGCGCGTTGGCGCGGTCCGCGCTGATCGGCCGGGACCGGCTTCGATCGGCCCGGGTCAGCGCAGGTCGTCGGGCAGCAGCTGGCCGAGGCGCCGCACGGCGCGGTGCTGCAGCGCTTTGACGGCGCCTTCGCCGCGCTGCATGCGCTGGGCGGTCTCGGTGACCGACAGGCCCTGCATGAACCGCAGCCGGATGCATTCGCGCTGGTCCGGGTTGAGCTGCCGCACGCAGCGCAGCAGCTCCTGCTGGGTGGCGGCGTCGAGCACGTGCTGCTCCGGGCCGCCGTGGTGCTGCGTTCGGTGCTGGGCGTCGGGGAGCTCGGGGATCGGCACTTCCAGCCGGGTCCGGCTGGACTTCACGTGGTCGAGCACCAGGTTCTTCGCGATGGTGATGAACCAGGCGGCGACGTCCCGGCCCTGGTAGCTGACGGTGGCGATGCGCCGCAGCGCCCGCAGGAAGGTCTCGCTGGTGATGTCCTCGGCGAGGCAGTGGTCGCTGATCCGGAACAGCACGTAGCGGTACACGACGGGCGAGTACTCGTCGTAGAGCCTGCCGAACGCGTCGAGGTCGCCGTTCTGGGCCGCGCTCACGTGCCGCCAGCTCTCGCCGGGCACGGGCGCCTCGGGCGCGGGCCGCGGTTCGGCGCGGGGGTGCGCGGGGCGGTGTGGCAGGTGCGCGGGCCGGGAGGGAGCCGGATGGACGGGGGTGGGCAGCGTGCTGAGCATTGTCTCGACCGACCTCCTGCCGTGGTGGTGACCCGTTCGCGGTGCTGCGCGAGCCGCGGATCACCGGGGGCGTGCTGGTCTGGTGCTGTGAAGTGGAACCAGGTGGTTCCGCCGGAGCATACGTGTTGTTACTCATAAGTAGGTAGTGCTCCGAGGTTTCGGATTCATCGCGGTTGCCCCGCCGCCCCCCGACGCGGTTGAGTGATGTCGAACACCCCCGGCCGCGGACGCGCCGCGGGGACGGCGATGGAGGTGCGCCATGTCGACCGAAGCGTGCCCGCCCCCGGTCACCGGCCGGACCGGCGCCACCGCGCCCGACGTCAACCTGGCCGACCTCGTGCGCGCCGCCGCCGAGCGCGGACCCGGCCACCCCGCGCTGATCGACCTCGCCGGGCACCGGATGAGCTGGTCCGAGCTGGACGCCGCCTGCACCGGTTACGGGTGGCGGCTGCGGGAGGCCGGCGTGCGGCCCGGGGACCGGGTGGCGCTGGCGCTGCCCACCGGGTTCGAGTTCTGCGTCGCGCTGTTCGCCGCGTTCCGGGCCGGCGCCGTCGCCGTGCCGCTGCCGCCCTCGGCGCCCGCGCCGGAGCTGCGCCGCGTCCTCGACGACAGCGGCGCCGCGCTGCTCGTCCGCGGCGGTGCTCCGGCGGGCACCGCCGTCCGCGACCTCGGCGGCATCGCCGAGCTCGACCCGCCGACCGGCGAGGAGCGCGCCGAGCAGGAGCTGCCGCGGGAACCCGCCGACCTCGCCGTGCTCTGCTACACCTCCGGCACCTCCGGGCCGGCGCGCGGCGCGATGCTGCCGCACGCGGCGCTGCTGGCGAACGTGCACCAGTGCGGGCGGCTGCGCCCGATGCCGGTCAACGCCGCCGACCGGGTGCTGCTCGCGCTGCCGATGTACCACGCCTTCGGCCTCGGCCCCGGCATGTTGCAGGTCGCCGCCGTCGGCGCCACCGCCGTGCTGCTGCCGCGCTTCGACGCCGAGGAGGCGCTGACCGCGATCTCGCGGCACCGGGTCACCGGCGTGGTGGGCGTGCCGCCGATGTACCGCGAGTGGCTGCGGCTGGAACCCCACCGGCTCCGCGAGGGCCTGTCCACGGTGCGGCTGCTGACCTCCGGCGCGGCCCCGCTGGGCGCCGACGTGGCGAGCGCGGTGCGCTCCGCGACCGGGCTGGACGTGTTCGAGGGCTACGGCCTCACCGAGACCGGGCCGGTGCTGACCACCACGCTCGCCGGGGGCCGGGCCAAACCGGGATCGGTGGGCCGCGCGCTGCCGGGCGTGCAGCTGCGGCTCGTGGACACCGACGGCTCCCCGATCGACGAGGCCGACGGCGACACCGGCCGGGTGTCGGTGCGCGGGGCGAACCTGTTCCGCGGCTACTGGCCGGACGCGGCGCACGGACCGGACCAGGACGGCTGGTTCCGCACCGGCGACGTCGGCTACTTCGACGCCGACGGCGACCTGCACCTGGTGGACCGCGCCACCGACCTGATCATCGTGAACGGCTTCAACGTGTACCCGCGGGAGGTGGAGGCGGTGCTCGCCGAACTGCCCGGTGTCGTCGAATCCGCCGTGGTCGGCGTGCCCGACGAGGCGCGCGGCGAGGCGGTCCGGGCCGTCGTCGTCGCCGGCCCCGGAGCCGAGCTCACCGAGGACTCGGTGCGGGCGCACTGCGCGGCCCGGCTCGCCAAGTTCAAGGTCCCCGTCGAGGTCGGCTTCGCCCCCGAGCTCCCGCACTCGCCGACCGGCAAGATCGCCCGCCGCACGCTCCGCACCCCGCCGGCCTGACCGGTCCCGCTACCTTGGGGGCAGGTCCGCTGGAGGAGGTCGGAAGTGCCGGGAACCGGGGAATCGGGGCAGCACGCGGTGACGCTGCTGGTGCGCGAGCAGTGCCACCTGTGCGACGAGGCGCTCGCCGCCGTCCGCGAGGTGTGCGCCGAGTTCGACGTGCCGTGGGCGATCGAGGACGTGGACGCCGACCCCGAGCAGCGCGCCGAGTACGGCGACCGGGTGCCGGTCGTCCTGGTGGACGGCGTCGAGCACGGTTACTGGAAGGTCGAACCCGCCCGGCTCCGCGCCGCGCTCAGCCGCTGACCCGCCGTGCACCGGCCCGGTGCCGACCGGTGTGTCGTTTCGCACCGGGCGGCGGGCCGGGAGGTCGGCTGCGCGGCGGAAAACGCCTCGGAAGCCGCGCGATGACACCGATATCGTCGCTCTGACCAGCCGTTTTGGCTGGCGGGGGGCGCATCCGACATCATGGTGCGGGGTGGTCCGGCGGCCGCTGGTGCGGACGTCGGGGAACTTTGTGCATGTCTTCACAAATGGCTACGGTGGAGTTCGAGCCGTGTCATCGAGGTCGGCGGTTCGCACCCCGTTTCCACTCCGGTGCGCCGCTCGGCCGGCGAGCGCGGCGGACGAGCAGCACCAAGTCAGGTCGAGGGAGAGCCAGTGACGGCCCACGGAGAGGGCGAACGGGACGAGGCCGGGCAGCCGGCGGACGTCCCGTCCGGGTCAGGGTCACCCGCCGAATCCATCGCGGTCCCCGCCGCCCGGGAACGGGCGCGGGCCATTCCGGAAGCGGCCGTCGCACGCCTCGCGGTGTACCTGCGCGTGCTGTCCGGCCTCGAAGAGCGCGGCACCGGCACCGTGTCCAGCGAAGAGCTCGCCGCCTTCGCCGGGGTGAACTCGGCGAAGCTGCGCAAGGACCTGTCCTACATCGGCTCCTACGGCACCCGCGGCGTCGGCTACGACGTGGCGGTGCTGATCGGCCAGATCGAGCGGACGCTCGGGCTCACCAAGAAGCACCGCGTCGCCGTGGCCGGCATCGGGAACCTGGGGCACGCGCTCGCCAACTACGGCGGCTTCCTGAACCGGGGCTTCCCGGTGGCCGCGCTGTTCGACCTCGACCCCGACCTGCTGGACGTGCCGGTCGGCGGCATCCCGGTCAGCTCCGTCGACGACATCGTCGAGGTCTGCCGCGAGCGCGAGGTCACCATCGGCGTCATCGCCACGCCCACCGAGGGGGCGCAGGACGTCTGCGATCGCCTCGTCGAAGGCGGCGTGGTGTGCATCCTGAACTTCGCCCCGGTCGTCCTGCAGGTCCCCGAGCACGTCGAGGTGCGCAAGGTCGACCTGGCCGTGGAGATGCAGATCCTGTCCTTCCACGTCGCGCGCCGGAACCAGGAGGCGATGGTGGTGCCCGGCGTGGCCGGCACCGACGCCGGTCCGCCGGGCGGCGGGACGAACGGGAACGGGAACTCCGATTCCGCGCCGGAGCGCGGTGATGTGGACGGGATGGTGGTTCGGCCGTGAACCTGCTCACCGTCGGGCTCTCCCACCGGAGCGCCCCGGTACGGGTGCTGGAGAGGGTCGCGATCGGCGCCGACGAGGTCGGCAAGGTCCTCGACGAGCTGCTCGGCCGTCCGCACATCAGCGAGGCCTTCCTGGTCTCCACCTGCAACCGCGTCGAGGTGTACGCGGTCGCCGAGACCTTCCACGGCGGGCTGAACGACGTGACCGAGGTGCTGGCCCGCAAGGCCGGGGCCGAGGTCGCCGAGCTCGCCGACCACTTCTACGTGCACTACGCCGGTGCCGCGGTGGAGCACCTGTTCTCCGTGGCCGCCGGGCTGGACTCGATGGTCGTCGGCGAGGCGCAGATCCTCGGCCAGCTGCGGCAGGCCTACGGCGTCGCCGACCAGGCCGGCACCGTCGGGCGCACGCTGCACGAGCTGGCGCAGCAGGCGCTGCGCGTCGGCAAGCGGGTGCACGCCGAGACCGAGATCGACGCCGCCGGTGCCTCGGTGGTCTCCGAGGCCCTCTCCGACGCCGAAGCGCTGCTGGGCGGTGTCGCCGGGAAGCGCGCGCTGCTCGTCGGCGCGGGCTCCATGGGCGGCTTGGCGGCCGCGCAACTGCGCCGCGCCGGGATCGGCTCCGTGGTCATCGCCAACCGCACCGCCGCCAACGGCGCCCGGCTCGCCGAGTCGCTGCGCGCCGAGGGCATCCCGGCGGACGCGGTGGAGCTCGCGGGGCTCGGCTCCGCGATCGCCGCCGCCGACCTCGTGGTGACCTGCACCGGAGCCGTCGGTGCCGTGATCACCGAGGACGTCGTGGCCGACGCGGTGCGGGACCGGGACGACAGCGGCCAGCCGCTGCTGTTCTGCGACCTGGGGCTGCCGCGGGACACCGCGCCCGAGGTCGCCGAGCTGCCCGGCGTCGCCGTCGTCGACCTGGAGACCCTGCAAGCGCGGCTCACCGCGCAGCGCGGCGGCAGCGAATCCGACCGCGCCGCGGCGATCGTCGCCGACGAGCTGCGCGGCTACCTCGCCTCGCAGCGCTCCGCCGAGGTCACCCCGACGGTCACGGCGCTGCGCAAGCGCGCCGCCGAGGTCGTCGACTCCGAACTCCTGCGGCTGGACTCGCGGCTGCCCGAACTGGACGGACCGGTGCGCGACGAGCTGTCCCGCACGGTGCGCCGCGTCGTGGACAAGCTGCTGCACGCACCCACGGTCCGGGTGAAGGAACTGGCATCCGTTCCCGGCGGCTCCGGTTACGCCGAGGCGCTGCGGGAACTCTTCGAACTGGACCCGCAGGCGCCGACCGCGATCCGCACGCCCCGCTCCGCGGAGGACGTGCCGGTGACCGGCGCGCACTCGGCGCAGGCGCTGCTGCGGGACCCCCTCGCCCAGGACGGGGCGGAACAGGACGGTGAAGACCGGTGAACAAGACGCTGCGCATCGGCACGCGCGGCAGCGCGCTCGCGATGGCCCAGACCGGGATGGTCGCCGAGCAGCTGGAAGCCGCGGGCTACCCCACCCAGCTCGTCGAGGTGGCCACGCCCGGCGACCGCTCGATGGCGCCGATCGCCGAGATCGGCGTGGGCGTGTTCACCTCGGCGCTGCGCGAGGCCCTCGCCAACGGCGAGGTCGACGTCGCCGTGCACTCCTACAAAGATCTGCCGACCGAACAAGACCCCCGGCTGTCGCTGGCCGCAGTCCCGGTCCGCGAGGACCCGCGGGACGCGCTGGTGGCGCGGGACGGTCTGACGCTCGGTGAACTGCCCCCGGGCTCCCTCGTGGGAACCGGTTCGCCGCGCCGCGCCAGCCAGCTGGAGGCCCTCGGCCTCGGCCTGGAGGTGCGCGGCATCCGCGGCAACGTGGACACCCGCCTGCGCAAGGTGACCGACGGTGAGCTGGACGCCGTCGTGCTCGCCCGCGCCGGGCTGGCCAGAGTCGGCCGGCTCGCGGTGATCACGGAATCGCTCGATCCACTCCAGATGCTGCCCGCGCCCGCCCAGGGCGCGCTGGCTGTGGAATGCCGCGTCGACGACGTGGACACCGAGCACCTGCTCCAGTCCGTTCTGGACGACCAGGCCAGCCGCGCCGCGGTGGCCGCCGAGCGCGCCATGTTGGCTGCGCTGGAGGCAGGCTGCAGTGCGCCGATCGGCGCGCTGGCCGAAGTGGTGGAGGACCTCGACGAGGACGGGCGCGTGGCGCAGCGGCTGTCCGTTCGCGGGGTCATGGCGACCGACGAGAACCGCCTGGTGCGCGCCTCCGCCACTGGTGAGACGACCGCCGCAGAGCAGTTGGGCCTGGCCTTGGCCGCCGAGCTGCTCGATGCCAGGGACGCTTTGCTCAGCGGTCCCGGTAGTAGTTGATGGAGAGTGCGCTGATGACACGCAAGAGCCCCGGACGGGTCGCATTCGTGGGCTCCGGCCCAGGGGATGCGGGCCTGCTCACCGTTCGGGCCCGGTACTTGCTCACCACCGCGTCGCTGGTGGTGACCGACCCCGACGTGCCGGCCGACGTGCTGGCGCTGGCCGCCGACGGCGCCGAGTCGCGCCCGGCGGCGGGGGAACCCGCCGAGGTCGCGCAGGACCTGGCGAAGGAGGCCGACACCGGCCGCTCGGTGGTCCGGCTCGTCGCCGGTGATCCGATGACGGTGGACGCCGTGGTCCGGGAGGTCCGCGAGGTCGCCAAGACCGGTGCGGCCTTCGACGTGGTCCCCGGCGTGTCCCCGGGCAGCGCGGTCCCCGCTTACGCGGGAGTCGCGCTCGGCGCCGGGCACACCGAGGTCGACGTGCGCGGCGAGGTGGACTGGGCGGCGCTGGCCGCCGCCCCCGGCGCGCTGGTGCTGCACACCACGGGCAGCCACCTGGCCGAGGCCGCTTCGGCGCTGATGGAGCACGGCCTGACCGCGCAGACCCCGGTGGCGGTGACCTCCTCCGGCACCACGGTCTCGCAGCGCACCATCGACACGACGCTGGCCTCGCTGCCCGCCGACGCCGGTGAGCTGCAGGGCCAGCTGGTCGTGACGATCGGTTCGGTCGTGGGCGACCGCTCGGGCCTGTCCTGGTGGGAGTCCCGGGCGCTGTACGGCTGGAAGATCCTGGTGCCGCGCACCAAGGAGCAGGCCGGTTCGATGAGCGAGCGGCTCTGGTCGCACGGCGCCGTCTCGCACGAGGTGCCGACGATCTCGGTGGAGCCGCCGCGCAGCCCCGCGCAGATGGAGCGCGCGGTGAAGGGCCTCGTCGACGGCCGCTACCAGTGGGTGGTGTTCACCTCCACGAACGCGGTCCGCGCGGTGTGGGAGAAGTTCCGCGAGTTCGGGCTGGACGCCCGCGCGTTCTCCGGTGTGAAGATCGCCTGCGTGGGCGAGTCCACCGCGGAGAAGGTGCGCTCGTTCGGCATCACGCCGGAGCTGCTGCCCTCGGGCGACCAGTCCAGCGAGGGCCTGCTGCAGGACTTCCCGCCGCACGACGACATCCTGGACCCGGTGGACCGGGTGCTGCTGCCGCGGGCGGACATCGCCACCGAGACGCTGGCCGCCGGACTGCGCGAGCGCGGCTGGGAGATCGACGACGTGACGGCCTACCGCACGGTCCGGGCCGCGCCGCCGCCGGCCGAGACCCGCGAGATGATCAAGACCGGCGGGTTCGACGCGGTGTGCTTCACCTCCTCGTCGACGGTCCGGAACCTGGTCGGCATCGCGGGCAAGCCGCACGCGCGGACCCTGGTGGCCTGCATCGGCCCGAACACGGCCGAGACCGCCAAGGAGTTCGGCCTGCGGGTGGACGTGCAGCCGGAACTGGCGCAGGTGCCCGCTTTGGTGGACGCGCTCGCCGAGCACGCCGCCCGGCTGCGCGCCGAAGGTGCGCTGCCGCCGCCGAAGAAGGCGAAGCGGGCGCGCCGCAGCTGAGCCGAGTGGCCCGGATCTCGTTGACCACGGGGTCCGGGCCACCGCCGTCTCCCGCCCTGGCAGGCTCACGGGGGAGGAATCGGACACCCGGCGCGGGTGCCCGCCCGAAGATCAATCCGAGCGGGTGGCCGCCCGCGGCCGCCCCTCCTCGCCACGAGGGAGCTCGTCGATGTACCCGTCGCACCGCCCGCGCAGGCTGCGCCGCACCCCCGCCGTCCGGCGGCTGGTCGCCGAGACGAGCGTGGAGCCGCGGCACCTGGTGCTGCCGATGTTCGTGCGGGAAGGCCTGGCCGAACCGGTCGAGATCAGCTCCATGCCGGGCGTCGTGCACCACAGCCGCGATTCGCTGCGCCGCGCCGCGTCCGAAGCGGTCGCCGCGGGCGTCGGCGGCCTGATGCTGTTCGGCGTGCCCGCCGAGCACGACGCCACCGGCTCCGGCGCCGTCGACCCGGACGGCATCCTCAACACCGGGCTGCGCGACCTGGCCGCCGAGGTCGGCGACGCGACCGTGATCATGGCCGACACCTGCCTGGACGAGTTCACCGACCACGGCCACTGCGGCGTGCTCGACGAGAACGGCGTGGTGGACAACGACCGCACCCTGCAGGTGTACGGCGAGATGGCCGTCGCGCAGGCCGAAGCGGGCGCCCACGTGATCTCCCCCAGCGGGATGATGGACGGGCAGGTCGGCGTCATCCGGGAATCGCTCGACGTCACCGGCTTCGAGGACACCTCGATCCTCGCCTACTCCGCGAAGTACGCCTCCGCCTTCTACGGCCCGTTCCGGGAGGCGGTGGACTCGCAGCTCAGCGGGGACCGCAACACCTACCAGCAGGACCCGGCGAACGGTCGCGAAGGGCTCCGCGAGGCGGACCTGGACCTCGCCGAGGGCGCCGACATGGTGATGGTGAAGCCCGCCATGTCCTACCTGGACGTGCTGCGGGACGTGGCCGGGCTGGCCGACGTGCCGGTCGCCGCATACCAGGTGTCCGGCGAGTACGCGATGATCGAGGCCGCGGTGGCCCGCGGCTGGCTGGACCGCAAGCGCACCGTCCAGGAGACGCTGACCTCCATCCGCCGCGCCGGTGCCGACGTGGTGCTCACCTACTGGGCCACCGAAGCCGCGCAGTGGTACCGGGAGAGCTTGGGGATCCGGTGACGCACCCGCAGCACCCCGACCGCGTCGGCGGCACCGGCGAGGGAGCGACCGCCGAACGCCCGCCGCTGCCCACCCCGCTCAACATCGCCCGCTGGCTGTGGATCGCCGCCGCGCTGCTCGGCCTGGTCCGGGCGTACGTGCGGCTCAGCGACCGGCGCGCGCTCGCGACCGAGCTCCGCACCGCGCTGCCGGACCTGTCGCAGACGCAGCTCGACGACCAGATCAACGCGCTGATCATGTTCGACCTGCTGTACCTGTTGGCGGTGCTGGCGCTGTACGTGTCGCTGTCGCTGCGGATGACGCAGGGCAAGAACTGGGCGCGGGTGGTGCTCACCGTGTTCGCCGGGTTCGGCGCGTTCGGCACGCTGGGCACCCTGCTGCTGATGTCCAGCATCGGGCAGGCGGAGCTGCTGCGGATCACCCAGGTGCGGGTGGAGACCTCGGACGTGGTCTTCGGCGTGCTGGTGACCGCGCTGGAGCTGGCCGCGCTGGTGCTGATGTACCTGCCGGAGACGAACCGGTACTTCCGGGCGACCCGGCGGCCGCGGCCCCCGCAGCAGTGGGCACCGCCACCGCCGGGGCCGTTCCTGCGCTGACCTCTGGTCTCCGAACTCTTGCCGCGTAGCACCGGGGTGGCGGAACCCCAGCGGGATTCTCGCTGCCGGATCTTTGTCCCGAGTGGCTCCGCCACGAGGGAAAAGGCCGTCCTCGCGAGAGTCCCGCTGAGAGCCCGCGGGTGGTCGTTCTGCGTGGGTGGTCGGCGGCTCAGCCGGCTCCGCCGCTGAGGAGCGAATCGGCACGAACCGCCTGGCCGGTTCGGTGGCGGGTGGCGGGCCTTCGCCCGGATCGTCCGCTCTGGGGGCTTCGTCGCGGCGCCGGACGGCGTGCGTGATCTAGGCTCGATGACGTGACAGCCTCGCAGGACCCGGACCGGCAGGACCAGGGCGGCCAGCCCGCGGCGCAGCAGCACCCGCCGACCGGTGGCCTGCTGCCCGACTCCGAGGTGTCCGGCGGCCGGATCACCGGCACCCGGCCCGCCGCGCCCGGTGCCGCGCCGCAGCCCGAGCCGTTCACCTCGCCACCGCTGCGGCCCGTCGCGTTCGGCGGCACGGCGGGGCAGGTGTGGGTGGGCACGTCCCCCGTCCGCAGGCCGCGCGCGGTGTCCGCGGCCTGCCTGCTCGGCATCGCCGACGTGGTGATCGCGTTCGTGATCCTCGGCGTGCGGCTGGCCACCACCGACGACCTGATCGTGCAGGCGATGGGCGAGGCCGACTCGTTCCTGCCGAACGACGGCGACATCTCCGGCGTGTACTACGGCGTCGCCACCGGGATGATCGTGTTCTACGCGCTGCTGGCCGCCGTGTGGGGGCTGCTCGTGCTGTTCCTGCGGCGCGGCCGCGGCTGGGCCCGGGTGGCGCTCACCTCCGTCGCGTTCGTGTGGGCGGTGTCGACGCTGCTGTCGCTGGTCGGCACCCGTTCGCACGGGCCGCTGCTGACCGGTCTGGAGGTCGCGCAGGCGGTGGCGCTGGTGGCGACGCTGGTGTGCATGCACCTGCCCTCGACCCGGGACCACTTCAGCGGCAGCTGATCACCACCCGCTGTTTCCGGTGAACCCGGTGGACAGCGATCTCGCCCGATTCCTACTGTTCGGGAGTGACGTCACCGCCCGATCCCCGGCACGGTCCGCAGGCCCCGGCCGCACCGCCGCTCGGTCCACCGCCGGAACCCGCTCCGCCGCCCGCCCGGCCCGGGACCGTGGTGGCCGCGTTCTGGCTCGCGGTCCTGGCGCCGCTGCTGGTCACCGCGCTGCACGCGGTGGGCTCGGTGCTGGCGCGGGGCTTCCTGGCCGACGCGGTCGGCGCGGATGATCCGGAGGTCGCCGCGGCGGTGGCCGGGATCGGGGCGGTCGTCTTCGTCGTCGCGGTGCTGGTGATGGTCGCGCTGACCGCGCTGTGGATCGCCTTCGGGTTCGCGCTGCGGGCCGGGCGCGGCTGGGCGCGGGTCGTGCTCAGCACCTTCGCCGGGATCTGGGTCTTCTACTCGGTGGGCGGCCTGGTCACCGGCGAGCCCGCCCTCGCCGTTCCCGCGGGGGTGGTGGCGCTCGGCCACGCGCAGAACGCCGTCGGGCTGCTGGCGATGCTCGCGTTCCTGGTGCTGGTGCGGCTGCCCGCGTCGAACCGGTACTTCCGGCCCGCCGGGTCCGGGCGGTGAGCGGGCCGCCCGGGTCGGTCCGCGCCGCGGTCGGGCTGTGGTCGGCGCTGGCCGCGTTCCTGCTCGTGCAGACCGCGTTCTCCTGGGCGGACCGGGACGCGCTGCGGCGGCGGCTCGTCGAAGCGGGTGCGGCCGCGCCGGACCGGGCGGATGCCGCGGCGCTGGACCTGCTGCTGCTCAACACCGGCCTCGCCGTCGTGTTCGCCGCGGGTTACGCGCTGGCGGGGGTGCTGATCCGCGGGCGCAGGCCGTGGGCCAGGATCGGGGTCTGCGTGCTGCTGGTGGTGCAGGTCGTGACGGTGCTCGGCAGCCGCTCGTTCGCGGCGGCCGACCTGATCGTGCTGGTGCTCGGCGGCGCCGCGGCCTGGTGCAGTTGGACGACGTCCAGTACGGAGTGGGTGACCGGCGAGCATGAGTGATGCCGACAGCGGCCCGGTGCTCTACGCCGAGCCCGGATCGACCTGGTGGCCGGTGCTGTGGGGGCCGGGGTTCGCGCTGACCGGGCTGGTCGTCGAACTGCTCACCCCCGGCGGGGTGAACCTGCCGGTGTGGATCCTGCTGGCCGGTGCGCTGGCGGTCGCCACCGTGCTGTGGGTGTACGCCCGCCGCCGCGCGCTGGCGGTCCGGTTGACGCCCGAGGTGCTGACCGTGGGCCGCGAGGACCTGCCGGTGCAGCGGATCGCGGCGATCACCGACGTGGGCGCCCCGCTGGGCACCCGGGTCCTCGGCGGCGGCTTCACCCCGCCGAAGGGCACCGGGGAGATCCCGCTGCGGTTATCCGACGACGCGGTCGTGCTGGCCTGGGCGAAGGACCCGGCCACGCTGCTCGACGAGCTGCGCCCGCTGCTGCCGGAGAGCTGACCGGCCCGGAGAGCCGGTGCCGTGCGCGGCCCGGTGCGTGAGACGCTTTCGCCGTGACGTTCCCGGAACCGTGGTCGGCCGACGAGCCGATGCTCAGCGAGAACACCGCGGACGCGCCCGAACCCCGCGGCGGGCTGGCGCAGCCGTGGCGGGCCGTGGTGGCGGCCGTCGAACTTGTGCTCGCCGTCGCCCTGGTCGTGGCCGCCTGGTGGCTGTGGGACCGGTCGCAGCTGGTGGTGGAGGTGCCCGGGGCGACCGGGCTGCCGATGCGCTCGACGAGGATCTTCGGCGACCGGGCGGCGCTCGGCATCGCCGCCCCGACGCTCGCCGCGGTGCTGCTGGTGGACGCCGTCCGCCAGCTGATGCTGGCCTGGGCGGTCCGCCGCTCCCGAGCCCGCCGGGACTGACCGGAACGGCGGGTGGCGGAGCCACTCGTGAAATCGATCCCGCAGTGCGGGGGCCGCTGAGGCTCCGCCACCCGTTCCCCTGCTCAGCGGGACCACGCCCCACCGAAGGTTCCGGGTCGGCCTGTCAGACTGGGGGAGTGACAGCCGAAACTCCTGGCGGTACCAGTCCGCACACCACGACCAGGTCGGCGGAGCTGTTCGACCGAGCGCTCACCGTGACGCCGGGCGGCGTCAACTCCCCGGTGCGGGCCTTCCGGTCCGTCGGCGGCACCCCGCGGTTCATGGTCCGCGGCGAGGGCGCCTACCTGTGGGACGCCGACGGCAACGAGTACGTCGACCTCGTGTCCTCCTGGGGCCCGATGGTCAACGGGCACGCGCACCCCGACGTCGTCGAGGCGGTGCGGGCGGCCGCGGTGGACGGCCTGTCCTTCGGCACCCCGGGCGTCGGCGAGATCGACCTCGCCGCCGAGATCATCCGCCGGGTCGAGCCGGTGGAGCAGGTGCGGCTGGTGAACTCCGGCACCGAGGCGACGATGAGCGCGGTGCGGCTGGCGCGCGGCTTCACCGGCCGCAGCAAGATCGTGAAGTTCGCCGGTTGCTACCACGGGCACGTCGACTCGCTGCTCGCCGACGCCGGATCCGGCGTGGTGACGCTCGGCCTGCCCACCAGCCCCGGAGTGACCGGCGCGCAGGCCGCGGACACCGTGGTGCTGCCGTACAACGACGTGGACGCGGTGCGCGAGGCGTTCGCCGAGTTCGGCGACCAGATCGCCTGCGTCATCACCGAGGCCGCCGCGGGCAACATGGGCGCGGTCGCCCCGCAGCCCGGGTTCAACGCCGCGCTGCGCGAGATCACCCGCTCGGCGGGCGCACTGCTGATCATGGACGAGGTGATGACCGGGTTCCGCGTGTCCGCCGCGGGCTGGTTCGGCCTCGACGGCGTCGCGGGCGACCTCTACACCTTCGGCAAGGTCATGTCCGGTGGCCTGCCCGCCGCCGCGTTCGGCGGGCGCGCCGACGTGATGGAGCTGCTCGCCCCGTCCGGTCCCGTCTACCAGGCGGGAACCCTGGCCGGGAACCCGGTGGCCGTCGCCGCCGGGCTGGCGAACCTGCGGGCCGCCGACGACGCCACCTACGCGGCGCTGGACCGGAACGCGGCGCGCCTCGGCGACCTGCTCGGCTCCGCGCTCGCCGAGGCCGGCGTGCCGCATCGGGTGTCGTTCGCGGGCAACCTGGTCAGCGTGTTCTTCACCGAATCGCCGGTGGTGGACTTCGAGCAGGCCCGGGCCCAGCAGGCGTGGCGCTTCCCGGCCTTCTTCAACGCGTTCCTGGATCGCGGCGTGTACCCGCCGCCGAGCGCCTTCGAGTCGTGGTTCGTGAACTCGGCGATGGACGAGGCCGCGTTCGAGCGGATCGCGGACGCCGCCCCGCACGCCGCGGCCGCTGCCGCCGCGGCCGAGGAGCCCGCGGCATGACCAAGACGATCGTGCACTTCTTGCGCCACGGCGAAGTGCACAACCCGGAGAAGATCCTCTACGGCAGGCTCCCCGGCTACCGGCTCTCGGACCGCGGCCAGGAGCAGGCGAAGCTGGTCGCCGACTTCCTCGCCGGCCGCGACGTGCGGCACGTGGTGGCCTCCCCGCTGCAGCGCGCGCAGGAGACGGCCGCCCCCATCGGCGCCGGGTTCGGCCTGGACGTGGACACCGACGACCGGCTGATCGAGTCGGCGAACCGGTTCGAGGGCCTGCGAGTGTCCGTCGGCGACGGCGCGCTGCGCTCCCCGCAGCAC
The DNA here is from genome assembly GCF_020176785.1 of Saccharopolyspora sp. 6V. Classification (NCBI taxonomy): domain Bacteria; kingdom Bacillati; phylum Actinomycetota; class Actinomycetes; order Pseudonocardiales; family Pseudonocardiaceae; genus Saccharopolyspora; species Saccharopolyspora sp. 6V. The sequence continues at coordinate 17,902 of NZ_JAIUKB010000013.1, forward strand.
TGGCCGAAGCTGCGCAACCCGTTCGAGCCGTCCTGGGGCGAGCCGTACGTGGAGATCGCGCACCGCATGCTCGGCGCCGCGCAGCGCGCCCGCGCCGCCGCCGAGGGCAGCGAGGCGGTGTGCGTGTCCCACCAGCTGCCGATCTGGACGCTGCGCCGGTTCGTCGAGGGCAAGCGCATGTGGCACGACCCGCGCAGCAGGCAGTGCTCGCTGGCCTCGCTGACGAGCCTGGTGTTCCGGGACGAGCAGCTGGTGCGCGTCGCCTACGTGGAACCCGCCGGGGAGACCGATCCGCGGGTGACCGGGGCATGAGGCGGCTGCTGGCCCGCGCGGCGCTGTCGGTGGCGGTGCTCGGCCTGCTCGGCGGCTGCGCCACGGCGGGCAAGGACGCCGTCGAGCAGGGCACCGAGTTCACCTTCGTCTCGCCGGGCGGGCAGACCCGCATCTTCTACCCGGAGGCGGAGCGGCAGAAGCTGACGAAGCTCAGCGGCGACAGCCTCCTGGAGGAGGGGAAGCGGATCGGCCTCTCCGACTACGAGGGGAAGGTCGTGGTGGTGAACCTGTGGGGTTCCTGGTGCGGCCCGTGCCGCGCCGAGGCCGACGACCTGCAGGCCGTGCAGGACAAGACGGGGCCGCAGGGCGTGCAGGTGCTGGGCGTCGACGTGCGGGACAGCCGTTCCGCGGCCGCGGATTTCCACCGCGACCGGAGTTTGACGTATCCCTCGATTTTCGATCCGTCCGGTCGTTCGCTGTTGTCGTTGAAGAACTATCCGCGCAGCGCCGTGCCGTCCACGATCATTCTGGATCGGCAGCACCGGGTCGCGGCGGTTTTCCTCACGGAAATGTTGGAGAGCGAACTGCTGCCGGAAGTGCAGAAGGTGGCGGCCGAACCGGCGGCGTGACCCTTTCCACGAGCCCGCATTCGTGCGCATTCCCGGCGGGTTCGTGGGTTTTCGGCGAGCCGGTTCCGGCCCGTTGCTCCGGGACGAGGACGCGACGTCCGCCCGTTCGGAGCAGCCGCTGGGCCGAACGGTGCTCGTCCGCGTCCGGTGGTGGCAGCGCGCCCGCCGCCGTCCGGTCGAGCCCCTCAGCGCCTGCGCCGGGCCAGCACCCGCCAGCAGTCCATGCACGTGCCCTGCCGCACCCACTCGTGCTCGGTGCGGTCGTGCAGCTCGGTCGCGGCGGCCTCCACCCCGCAGTACGAGGTCACGGGGCATCGCGGGTCGGCGTCGAGCGCGCTGGCGGCGAAGGCGTGGCGCCCCGCCGGAACGGGCCGCCACACGTAGGTGAGGCCGTGCTGCGCGGGCATCGCGTGGACTCCATTCCTCCGGTGTCGTCTGCCGAGAATGAGACCCGCCTCGACACTCGAATGGCAATGCGCTTCACCGAATCGAGCGATGGCACGGCTTCGGCGGAGGAAATAGGTTCCTGCTATGACCAGTGTTCGAGCGCGGGGCCTGGGCGCTGAGATCCGCGAACTCCGCAAAGCGGCCGGATTGCGATTGGAACATCTCGCGCACCGATGCGGGTGGTCGCGAGCGACCTTGGGCCGAATCGAATCGGGGGAACGGGTGCCGAGCGAAGGCGAACTCGCCGCGCTGCTCGACACCCTCGACGTGGCCGGTTCCGAGCGCACGCGGCTGTTCGAGCTCGTCAACGCGGCCACCGAGGCGCGCTGGTGGGAGGCCGGGTACGCCGGCATGCCCAGCGCGCTGACCGCCCTGATCGACTTCGAGCGGCTCGCCACCAAGATCACCGATGTGGCGCTGGCGCTGGTGCCCGGACTGCTGCAGACCCCGGACTACACGCGGGCGGTGCTCAGCGCGGGCGGCGTGCGGGACGCCGACCTGGAGTCCCGGGTCGCGCTGCGGCTCGGCAGGCAGGGCGTGCTCACCCGGGAGGAACCGGCGCGGCTGCACGCCTACCTGGACGAGTCGGTGGTGCACCGGCCCGTCGGCGGACACCGGGTGATGTCCGACCAGCTGCGCCACCTGGTGCGCATCGGGCGTCGGCCGAACGTCTCGGTCCGGGTGATCCCGTTCGCGGCGGGCGCGTACGCGGAGCTCAACGGCAGCCAGCTGATCCTGGAGTTCGCCCGGCAGCGTCCGGTGGTGCACCTGGAGCAGCGGCGGCGCGGGGCCTTCCTGGAAGCACCCGCCGACACCGCCCCGTTCCTCGACGCCGCCGCCCGGCTGCCGGTCCTGGCACTCGACGAAGCGGAGTCCGCGGCCCTGATCGCGGACGTGGCAGGCGCGATGGAACGGGAATGTGAGCGCGACGGTGCGTTGGCGTAAGTCCAGTCACAGCGGCGAGGAGAGCAACTGCGTGGAGGTGGGGACGGCGCCCGGAGTGGTGGCGGTGCGGGATTCGAAGGCACCGCGGCACGGCGTGCTGTCCTTCTCGCCACACCGGTGGCGGGCCTTCCTCCGCTCGCTGCGCTGATCGTCGGCGCGCGTCCGGCGGGAACCCGGTGGTCGCGCCGGTCCGGGCCTGCGCCGACCTGCGTGCCGCATCGGGGTGGCGGCGGTCCGTCCGATCCCGTTCGCGCGGACGGGTCCTTCGCCGGCGGGCGGCCCGCCGCGGCCGGTCGCCGGTGCCGCGAGCGGGGCCGGGGTGTCCGCGACGGGCGAGTTCGCGGGCGTCGGAAGTGCGCCGATGTGGTCGGCGTCATGCGGGGTGGTGCGTAGCCACGCTAGCGCCATCCCTACCCTCGGAACCGTGAACCCGACCGAGCTCGCCGCCTCCGGACCGCTGCTGCTCGCGGCCGCGATCGCGGTGCTCGCCGGGGCGGTCAGCTTCGCGTCGCCGTGCGTGGTGCCGCTGGTGCCCGGCTACCTCGCCTACCTGGCGGGCGTGGTCGGCGCGGAGGCTCCGCCGGTGGATTCCGCGGAGGCGCGGCAGGCGCGCCGCGGCCGCTGGCGGGTGGCCGGTGCCGCGCTGCTGTTCGTCGCCGGGTTCACCGTCGTCTTCGGCGCCGGAACGCTGCTGCTGCTCGGGCTGTCGGACGCGCTGGTCGAGAACGAGCTGCTGCTGCAGCGCATCGGCGGCGTCGTGACGGTCGCGATGGGGCTGGTGTTCCTCGGCATGATCCCCGCGCTGCAGCGGGACGTGCGGCTGCACCGGGTGCCCCGGGCGGGCTTGTGGGGTGCGCCGCTGCTCGGCGCGGTGTTCGGGCTCGGCTGGACGCCGTGCCTGGGCCCGACGCTGACCGGGGTGATGTCGCTGGCCGTCGGGACCGACGTGGGCGCGGGCACCGCGGTGCGCGGGGTGCTGCTCGTCGTGGCCTACTGCCTCGGGCTCGGACTGCCGTTCGTGCTGCTGGCGCTGGGTGCGCGGTGGGCGGTGCGCAGCACCGACTGGTTGCGGCGCCGGGGCCGCGCCATCCAGATCGCGGGTGGCGCGCTGCTGGTCGTGGTGGGCGTGCTGCTCGTCACCGGGCTGTGGGGAGAACTGATCTCAGTGCTGCGCGAACCCGTCGCCGGATTCGAGACGCCGATCTGATGTCCTGGATCCGCACCCTGCCGGCGTTCCTGCGCAACACCTGGCGCGGCCTGACGTCGATGCGCACCGCGCTGGTGCTGCTGTTCCTGCTGGCGATGGCGGCGCTGCCGGGCGCGCTGATCCCGCAGCGCTCGCTGAACCCGGCCGAGGTGGACAAGTACTTCACCGAGTACCCGGACCTGGCGCCGCTGCTGGACAAGGCCGGCGCGTTCGAGGTGTTCAGCTCGGTCTGGTTCGCCTCGATCTACGTGCTGCTGTTCATCTCGCTGATCGGCTGCCTGCTGCCGCGCTGCTACGAGTACTACAAGCAGCTGCGCGGCAGGCCGGTGCGCACCCCGCGGAACCTGTCCCGGATGCCGCACCACGCTTCGGCCACTGTGGACGGTTCACCGGAGGAGGCGCTGGACGCCGCCCGGCGCAGGCTGCGCGGCTGGCGCAAGGAGGAGCGCACCGAGGAGGACGGCACCCGCTCGATCAGCGCCGAACGCGGCTACCTGCGGGAGGCCGGGAACCTGGTGTTCCACTTCGCGCTGGTGGGCCTGCTGGTGACGGTCGCGGGCGGCAAGATCCTCGGCTACGAGGGCCAGGTGATCGTGCCCGCCGACGGCTCCGAGTTCTGCAACTCCGGCACCTACAACTACGACTCGTTCCGCGCGGGCCTCAGCGTGGACGGCACCCAGCTGAGCCCGTTCTGCCTGCGGGTCGACGACTTCGACGCGACCTACCAGCACACCGGGCAGGTCGCGAGCTACCGGGTCGGGATGCAGTACCAGGCGGGCGCGGACCTCGACGCGGACCAGTGGCGGCCGTACGCGCTGCAGGTGAACCACCCGCTGCGGATCGCGGGCGACCGGATCTACCTGACCGGCAACGGGTACGCGCCCCGCTTCACCGTGACCTTCCCGGACGGGCAGCGGCGCACCCAGCTGACCCAGTGGCAGCCGATGGACGTCACGACGATGTTGTCCCAGGGCGCCACCAAGTTCGACCAGCCGGGCGTCACCGACGAGGTGCAGCGGCGGCAGACGCAGCTCGCGGTGACCGGCCTGTTCGCGCCGACCGCGGCCTACGACGGCAAGGTGCTCGGCTCGCAGTTCCCGGACCTGCTCGACCCGGCGGTCGCGGTGGACGTGCTGCGCGGTGATCTCGGGCTCGACTCCGGGCGCGGTCAGTCGATCTTCGGCGTGGACCAGAAGATGGTGGACTCCGGGCGGTTGAAGAAGGTCGCGCGGCAGAACCTGCGCGTCGGCGAGCAGATCCGGCTCGACGACGGCACCACCGTCCACTTCGACGGCGTGGAGCGCTGGGCGAACCTGCAGATCTCGCACGACCCGTTCCAGCCGTACGTGCTCGGCTTCGCCATCGCGGTGATCTTCGGGATCAGCGCCTCGCTGAGCATCAAGCGCCGCCGGATCTGGGTGCGGGTGGCTCCCGCCCCCGGGACCGGCGCGGACGATCCCGCGCGTACCGTTGTCGAGGTCGGCGGGCTGGCCCGGACCGACCAAGCGGGTTACGGCGAGGAGTTCACCCGGCTGGCCAAGGACCTGCTCGGGACGGACGGCGCCGACGCGGAGCCGCCGAGGGCTGCCTCCGCAGGTGGAAGGAAGAGCTGATGACGGTCGACCAGACGTTGTCCAACTACAGCGACATGGCGTTCGCGACCTCGGTCGTCGTCTACATCGCCGCCATGCTGCTGTACTTCGCGGAGTTCGCCTACGGCGGCCGGAAGCAGCAGCCTCGCGCGCGGGAAGCGCAGCTGGTCACCGCGGGCGGCGACGGCGCCGACACCGCGACCGGTGAGCGCATCGGCCGCATCGACACCCCCGCCAAGCGCCCGCTCCCGGAGCGGTTCGGCGGCATGGCCGTGTCGATGACGGTGCTCGGCATCCTGGTGCACGCGGCCTCGCTGGTGTTCCGCGGCGTCGCCACCGGCCGCGCGCCGTGGGGCAACATGTACGAGTTCGGTTCGGCGATCTGCCTGGCCGCGGTGGTCGCGTGGACGATCGTGCTGTTCCGGCAGCTGCGCGCCGAACGCCGCGAGGCCTCGCCGGCGCAGCTGCGCGGACTCGGCGGGTTCCTGCTGCTGCCCGTGGTGGTGCTGCTGTTCCTGTCCGGCACCGTGCTCTACGCGAAGGCCGCGCCGCTGCAGCCCGCGCTGCAGTCCTACTGGATCGTGATCCACGTGAGCGCCGCGATCGTCTCCAGCGGTGCGCTGCTGTTCGCCGGGGTCGCCAGCGTGCTGTTCATGCTGCGGTCGCGGCACGAGAACAACCCGTTGAAGCTGGCCCGGTTCGGGGCGCGGCTGCCCGCCAGCCAGGCGCTGGACCGGATGGCCTACCGCGCCACGGTGATCATCTTCCCGGTGTGGACGTTCGCGATCGTCGCCGGCGCGATCTGGGCCGAGGCCGCGTGGGGCAGGTTCTGGGGCTGGGACCCGAAGGAGACCTGTTCGTTCATCGCGTGGGTCGTCTACGCTGCGTACCTGCATGCGCGTGCGACTGCGGGGTGGCGTGGGGTCAAGGCGGCGTGGATCAACATCGCCGGTCTGGCGGTCATGATCTTCAATCTCTTCTTCATCAACATCGTCGTCTCCGGACTGCACTCGTACGCTGGGCTGTGAGTTCATGATCCGATCCGGAGTGCGACCCCGGGCCACCCGTTCCGCAGCGGAACCGGGTGGCCCTCGCTCATCCCGGTAAAGGTCGAACCGATGTGTGGGAGGTACGGGAACGGTGACCGGACGGTACGAAGAGCCCGAAACGCAACGCGATGCGGGCTCGGCCTCGCCCGGTGCGGACTCGGCGCAGCAGGCCAGCGGCACGACGGATCACGCGACCCCGGACTACGGTGACGGCGCGCAGCCGTACGCGGAACCGGGCACCAGGCCGAACACCCCGGTGCAGGGCGGCGGGGAACGGCCCTACCAGCCGAACGTCCCCAGTGGACAGTCGTTCGGCGGGGCGCAGTACACCGAGGCCACGCCCTCCGGGCCGCAGCAGCAGGCGAGCCAGTCCGGCCCGTACCAGGTGCCGTCCGGGCCGCAGCAGGTTCCCGGCGGCCACTCGGGCCCGTACTCGGTGCAGGGCGGGCCGTCCGGTCCGTACCAGGTGCCGGGCGGGTCCGGGCCCTACCAGGTCTCCGGCGGCCAGTCCGGTCCGTACCCGGTGGGCCAGCAGCCGAACCCGTACGCGCCCGTCGCCGGGCCGTTCCCGCAGCAGCAGGGCTACCCGCAGCAGCCCCCGCAGGGCGGGCAGCCGCAGCAGCCCCAGCAGCAGCCCGGCGCGAAGCAGCAGCAACCCGGCGTGCCGTTCGGCAAGGACCTCGCCTCCTCGCAGCTGCTGCGGCAGACCAAGCGCGCCCCGCAGTCCGGCTGGCGCAAGGCGCTCTACGTGGCCAGCGGCCGCTCCATCAACCTCGGGGAGAGCGCCGCGGACCTGCGCCGCCGCGAGCTGATCGGCCGGATCAACCAGCCGCTGCAGGGCTGCTACAAGATCGCGATGCTGAGCCTGAAGGGCGGCGTCGGCAAGACCACGACCACCGCGACCCTCGGCTCCACGTTCTCCTCGCTGCGCGGGGACCGGGTGATCGCGGTCGACGCCAACCCGGACCGCGGCACGCTCAGCCAGAAGATCCCGCTGGAGACCACCGCCACCGTGCGGCACCTGCTGCGCGACGCGCAGCGCATCCGCAAGTACAGCGATGTGCGCTCCTACACCTCGCAGGGCCCGAGCCGGTTGGAGATCCTCGCCAGCGAGCAGGATCCGGCGGTCTCCGAGGCGTTCAGCGAGGACGACTACCAGCGCACCGTGACGCTGCTGGAGCACTTCTACAACATCGTGCTCACCGACTGCGGGACCGGGCTGATGCACTCGGCGATGAAGGGCGTGCTGGACGTCGCCGACTCGCTGGTGATCGTCTCGTCCAGCTCCATCGACGGGGCGCGCAGCGCTTCGGCCACGTTGGACTGGCTGGACGCGCACGGGTACGGGCAGCTGGTGTCCCGCTCCGTCGCCGTGATCAACTCGGTGCGGCCGGGTTCCGGCAAGGTCGACGTGGACAAGCTCAGCGCGCACTTCGGTTCGCGCTGCCGCGCGGTGTCCCGGATCCCGTTCGACCCGCACCTCGAAGAGGGCGCCGAGGTCGAGCTCGACCAGCTCGCCGCCCCGACCCGGCTGGCGCTGCTGGAGCTGGCGGCGATCGTCGCCGACGACTTCCCGCAGGCCTTCGGCAGGCAGCGCCAGGCCTGACCAGCCCTCTTCCCACTCGTTCGGCGCAGGGGTCGGGTGGCGGAACCTCAGCGCCCTCCTCGCTGCGGGATCGTTTTCACCGGTGGCTCCGCCACCGGAGGAAACGCTGTCCTCGCGAGGAGGGCGCTGAGAACCCGCGGGTGGTCCTTTTGCTTGGGTGGTCGCTGCTCAGCGGCTTCGCCGCTGACAGGGAACGGGCACCACTCGTCGGGTTCTGGGCCTGGTCCGGGCTTTGCGTCGTTGCATGGCGAACGGCCCGCCGTGCCGGTTCTCCGGTGGGCGGGCCGTTCGGCGTTCAGGGGGCGGGTCTCAGCCCTGCTCGTCGTTCTTCCGGTCGCGCTGCTGCTCGGCGAGGCGGCGCAGGAACTCCGGATCGTCGTCCGGGGCCAGCGGCGCCTTGCGCGGTGCCGAGGCCGGGCCGTCGCTCGCGGCGTCCCGCACCGGGCCGAACGCGCGCCACATCAGCACGCTCACGGTGAGCGCACCGATCGCTGCCAGGACGTAGATCATCAGGGCACCTCCACTCCTCCCCACGAGGTTAGCCGGAGAGCGGCGGGAGGTGGGGTGCGCCGATCGGGGAACATCGCGAAGTGTCGGGAAGCTCCGGCGATCGGGTGCCGGGCGGAGGTGCCGGGGCGGTCCGGCGACGGGCCGTGCCCGGCCCACCTCGGGCGTGCGAGCGCACGCGGAGGCGGGCCGAGCGCGAGCCGATCGTCGGGACGACTCAGGCGGAGCGGACGTCGTTGGTGAGTTCCGCCAACAGCGTCCGCACTTCCGATTCGCGGAACCGGCGGTGCCCGCCGGGAGTGCGGATCGAACCGATCCGGCCTGCCGTCGCCCATCTGGTCACCGTCTTCGGGTCGACCCGGAACAACGAGGCGACCTCACCGGGGGTGAGCAGCTGTTCCTGACCGTTCTGGCGAGACTGGGGAGTCGTCGCGGTCACAGGGGACCTCCACAATGCGGACGGTTTTCGGGCATTCCGGTCGCATCCTGGCACTCGGATGGTCAGGTACTCGAACATTCGACTCCAGGTAAAGGGAAGGTAAGGGACGAAAGCGGCGCTTCGGGCGAGACGGGGCGGAATCGCCGCGACCCCCGTGTTCTACCCTGGTTGACGTGCAGGAACAGCAGACGGAAGTGGTCGCGGAGTCGTCCCCGCCGACCAACCTGGCGCGGGACATCGCGCTGTACACCGTGGTCAGGCTGGCCATGCTGCTCGTGGTCACCGCCGTGATCGCGCTCTGCGGCGTCCCGCTGCTGGTGGCCGCCGCCGTGTCCGTCGTGGTGGTGATGCCGCTGTCCATGCTGGTCTTCGGCGGGTTGCGCCGCCGCGTCGCCACCGGCATGGTGCACCGCGCCCGGCGCCGCGAGCAGCTGCGCGCCCAGCTCCGCGGGGATCGCGAGCACGCCGATGACGAGCACTGACGCCCGGGCCGCCGGGGCGGTGCGGGACCGCTCCTGCGCGCGCACCAGGGCCTGGACCAGCGAAGCCGTCCGGATCATCGAGGCCGACGCGAACCGCAGCGCGGACACCCACCTGCTGCGCTTCCCGCTCCCGGCGGAATGGGGGATCGACCTCTACCTCAAGGACGAGTCAACCCATCCGACCGGTTCGCTCAAGCACCGGCTGGCCCGATCCCTGTTCCTGCACGCCATCTGCAACGGGTGGGTGACGGAGAACACGCCGGTGATCGAGGCGTCGTCCGGTTCCACCGCCGTTTCCGAAGCGCACTTCGCGCAGCTGCTGGGGCTCCCGTTCATCGCCGTGATGCCCCGCTCCACCAGCCCGGAGAAGGTCGCGCTGATCGAACGCCACGGCGGCACCTGCCACTACGTGGACCAGCCGGGCGCGATCTACGACGAGTCCCGCAGGCTCGCCGCCGAGCTCGGCGGGCACTTCATGGACCAGTTCACCCACGCCGAACGCGCCACCGACTGGCGGGGCAACAACAACATCGCCGAGTCGATCTACGAGCAGCTGGCGCTGGAACGGCACCCCATCCCGGAGTGGATCGTCACCGGGGCGGGCACCGGCGGCACCAGCGCCACCCTCGGCCGCTACATCCGCTACCGCAGGCACGACACCCGGCTCGCCGTCGTCGACCCGGAGCACTCGGTGTTCTACGACGCCTGGTGCCACGGGGATCGGGACCGCACCGGGGACCGCGGCTCGCTCATCGAAGGCATCGGGCGGCCGCGGGTCGAACCGTCCTTCGTCGGCGAGGCCATCGACCGCATGATCAAGGTCCCGGACGCGGCGTCCATCGCCACCATCCGGTGGGCCGAAGGCGTGCTCGGGCGCCGCGTCGGCGGGTCCACCGGCACCAACCTGTGGGGCGTGTTCGGGCTCGTCGCCGAGATGGTGCGGGCCGGGCGGACCGGGAGCATCGTCACGCTGCTCTGCGACGGCGGGGAGCGCTACGCCCACACCTACTACGACGACGAGTGGGTCGCGGGCCACGGCTTCGACCTCGCGGGCCCGCTCGACGCGCTCGACGAGTTCCACCGGACCGGGGCCTGGCCCGCCTGAGCGGCCGTGCGCGGTCCGCTCGGCGCGGGCACGTAGTCTGCGATCAAGCCACGAGGTTCCGAGGAGGGGGCATGCGCAGGTCGATGAGCACAGCCGTCGCGCTGGTGCCCGCGGCGCTCGTGGTGGTGCTCGCCGCGTGCACCACCGGCGGTTCGCTGCCGATGCCGAGCAGCGCCCCGGAGACCAGCGGCAGCGACGAGTCCGAACCGGAATCCGTCACCCCGTCGATCACCCGCGAGGTGCCGCCGCAGCGCCGGATCGGGCTCGCCGACGCCTCCGCCGAGCAGCTGTGCGGGCTGGTCACCGTGGACGAGCTCGGGCAGCTCGCCTACCCGGTCCGCCATGGGGTGCCGCGCGAGATCGGCTTGGAACCGCCGGTGCGCGGCTGCCAGTTCGCCGCCGAGAACGGGGTGCGGTCGATCCTCGTCGGCACCCAGCCCGAGGGCTACGCCGAGCTCGGCCAGGACGAGGTGCGGCTCGGCGAGCGGCCCGGGACCGAGACGCTGCGCGCCAACGACTGCACCGTGTTCGCCGCAGCGTCCGGGGCGACGCTGCAGGTCACCGCCCGCGCCGCCGAAGCCGACGGCGACGAGTGCGAGACCGCGCAGGGCGTGGCCCAGTACGTCCTCGCCGGAGTCCGCTGACCGGTTCTCGTCCTTCAACTTGCCCGGCGGGTCTTGTCGTTCTCCTGTCAGCGCGAAGCGCTGAGCCGACGACCACCCGAGACACCGGCACGCCCGCTGAGGTTCCGCCACCCCAGTGCTGAGCAACGGGAGTCCGACAGGACCTCAGCCGAAGGCCAGCGCCAGCGCGGTGGTGGCGCCCCAGACGAGCATCGCCAGTCCGGTGTCCCGCAGCGCGGGGATCAGCTTGCGGCCGGTGCCGCCGCGCGTCACCGCGAGCACCGAACCGATCAGCAGCGGCAGCGCCAGGAACCCGAGCAGCGCCCAGGTGTTGCGCAGCCCGATCAGCACGGTGATCAGGAACGGGATCAGCACCAGCGACACGTACAGCGTCCGGGTGTCCCGGTCGCCCAGCAGCACCGCCAGCGTCCGCTTGCCGGTGACCCGGTCGGTCGGGATGTCGCGCAGGTTGTTCGCCACCAGCACCGCGCTGGAGAACGCGCCGATGCCGACCGCCCCGCCGATGCCGAAGCCGCTGATCGTGCCCGCCTGCGCGTACATGGTGCCGAGCACCGCGACCAGGCCGAAGAACACGAACACGGCGATCTCGCCCAGCCCCGCGTACCCGTACGGCCGCTTGCCGCCGGTGTAGAACCAGGCGCCGGCGATGCACAGCGCGCCGACGGCCAGCATCCACCACTGGCCGCTGAGCACCACGACGCCGATCCCGGCGAGCGCGGCCAGCCCGAAGCAGCCGAACGCCGCGTTGCGCACCGCCGCCGGGTTCGCCGCACCCGACCCGACCAGCCGGAACGGGCCGACCCGGTCGTCGTCGGTGCCGCGGATGCCGTCGGAGTAGTCGTTCGCGAAGTTCACCCCGGTGATCAGCAGCAGCGACACCGCGAGCGCCAGTGCCGCGATCGGCACGCTCCACAGGTCGACCCCGGTCGCCGCCCCGGTGCCGACCAGGACCGGTGCGATCGCGTTGGGCCACGTGCGCAGGCGCGCGCCCTCAATCCACTGCTTCACCGTCGCCATGTGAATCATCTTCGCGCATCACTCGTCGTCACCGGCCGAGAGTCGCGCGCAACGCCCGCCGGTCCGGTTTGCCGGGGCCGCGCAGCGGCAGCTCGGCGAGGAATTCGACCCGCTTGGGGGCGCCGGCCGCGCCCGCCCGGTCCCGCACCGCCGCGCGCAGCTCGGCGACCGGTGGTGGTGCGGCCGGGTCGGCGGGGACGACGGCGGCGACCACGGCCTGGCCCCACTCGGGGTCGTCGACGCCGAGCACGCAGACCTCCCGGACCCCGGGGTGCTCGGCGAGGATCCGCTCGACCAGCACCGGGGCCACGTTCACCCCGCCGGTGATGATCACGTCGTCGGCGCGGCCGAGCACCTCCAGCCGCCCGTCCGCCAACCGGCCCAGGTCGCCGGTGCGGAACCAGCCGTCCCGGAACGGGCTCGCGCCCGAGCCACGCCGGTAGCCGCGGGCCAGCGTGGGCCCGGACAGCGCGACCGGACCGGAGCCGTCCGCGGCGGCCTCGACGTGCACCCGCACGCCGTCCAGCGGCGTCCCGTCGTACACGCAGCCGCCCGCGGTCTCGCTCATCCCGTAGGTGGTGACCACGCGCACCCCGGCCGCGGCGGCCCGCTCGCGCAGCGCGGGCGGGGTCGCGGCGCCGCCGAGCAGCACCGCGTCGAACGCGCGCAGCGCCGCCAGCCCGGCACCGCCGTCGTCCAGCAGCCGGCGCAGCTGGGTGGGCACCAGCGCGGTGTAGTGCCTGCCGGGGTCCGCGAGGCAGCGCTCGGCCGCCGCCGCGAACCGGTCCGGGCGGAACCCGCCCGCGGTGTCCACCGCCACCGGGTCGGTACCGGCGACCAGCGAGCGGACCAGCACCTGGATCCCGGCGACGTGGTGCGCGGGCATCGCCAGCAACCACCGCCCCGGCCCGCCCAGGTGCCGGTGCGTGGCCGTCGCGGAGGCGCGCAGCGCGGCCGCGGGCAGCAGCACGCCCTTCGGGGTGCCGGTGGAACCGGAGGTGGCGATGACCAGCGCGGTCGGGTCGGCGGGGTCGTCCTCGCCGGGTTCCAGCGGGGTGCCCGCCCCGAGCGCCCGGAGCACGTCGTCGTCCGGGCCCGCCGCGTCCACCGGGAGCAGCGCGGGGCCGTCGCCGTCGAGGGCGCGGCGCAGCGCGGGCAGCACCGTCGGCGCCCGCTCGCCGGGCGGAACGGGCAGCGGCCGGAGTTCGCGGGCGGTCGGCATGCCCGCCATCTTGCGCCCACCGCCGCCCGGGCCGGGGCGGAACGG